>NZ_JARXOV010000004.1:0-241629 GCF_030162955.1 Comamonas jiangduensis | reverse complement strand
CTGCCTAAAAGCACACTATCCGCTAGCGAGTGCGCAGCGCAACAATGTACAAAACAAGCAAAAAACCACCCCGCAGTGCGTCACTTTGAGGAAGGAATCAGTACACGCTGGCGAAAGCTACTACGCAGTCACGGAGATGCCCACGGCCTTTCAGGGCCGACAGCAGAAAACAAAAAAGCCCTAAGTCGTTAAAAACTTAGGGCTTCGTGACTCCAGCGGACTTCCGTGGAATGGTATTTGGTGGCCTGGGACGGGATCGAACCGCCGACACGCGGATTTTCAATCCGCTGCTCTACCAACTGAGCTACCGGGCCTTGCGGCGCTGACTTCAAGTCAAATGCTGCAAACAGGTGGCAATTGTATGTCAGTTTTTGCGACTTCCAAACAAAAAAACGAATTTCTCTGGCTCACCTACCCGCGGCGGCTGCGACCTAAGTCAACGCCCAATTGACGCAACTTGCGATACAAGTGGGTGCGTTCCAATCCAGTTTTCTCTGCCACACGGGTCATGGAGCCACCTTCGCGCGCCAAGTGAAACTCGAAATAAGCTTTCTCAAAGCCATCGCGGGCTTCACGCAAAGGGCGATCCAGATCGAAATCTTGGTTGGCACTGGGCATGTTGTCAGCCGCGCTGCGCAGTCCTGACACGGGGCGCAAATGCAGTTCACTTCCGCTATGCACGCTGTCATTCACCTGCACTGCATTCGCGGGTGGCAAACCCACAGCAAGCGCAGGCTTTGCCGCAGGCGCATTCGCATTTTTTGCCAAACCTTGCTCGACTGCTTTCAGCAGTTTTTGCATGGTGATCGGCTTTTCAAGGAACGACAGCGCCCCAATGCGCGTTGCTTCTACCGCCGTGTCAATGGTGGCATGGCCACTCATCATGATGACGGGCATGGTCAGCTGCCCGGATGCCGCCCATTCTTTGAGCAGCGACACGCCATCAGTGTCTGGCATCCAAATATCTAGCAGTACCAAATCAAAGGTACCGTTGTTACGTGCAGAGCGCGCCTGTGTGGCATTGGCTGCCATCTCTACGCTGTGTCCTTCGTCATTCAGGATCTCCGACAAGAGATCTCGAATGCCCAGTTCATCATCCACCACCAGTATGTTTGCCATGAGTTTCGAAAAGCCTATGTACTACAGGTTTTAGGTTCACCGCCCCTCACGGTGCCTCGGTGCTTACAGGAACAAATGATAGCGACACTTGCGCCCCTTGCACCATGCCGTTATCCATACGGTTGGTCAAATCAATGCGAGCGCCGTGTTCATCGGCAATTTTCTTGACCACCGCCAGACCCAAGCCCGTCCCACCTACTTTGGTTGTCACGTAGGGCTCAAAGGCACGCTGCAAGATATGTGGAGCAAAACCAATGCCACTATCACTGATGCTGAGCCTTACACGCTTGGAACTTTCTATCCACTGGATAGCAATTTCAACCGCTGGAGGCTTCACCCCCAAAGACTCAGCATGCTGCAGTGTCGCATCTTGCGCGTTTTGCACCAAGTTATGGATGACTTGGCGCAATTGCTGCGCATCTCCTGCTATCCAGGGGGCATCTGGATCCAACTTGGCACGCACGGGTACGGGCGCATTCTCTTCGCCGTAAAGTTGCATCAAGTCACTCACCAGCGCATTTAAATCCAGCGGCTGCAGATCTGCCGCTGGTAAGCGTGCGTAATCACGAAATTCATTCACCAACCTGAGCATTGCGCCCACTTGATCCACGATGGTTTTCACGGATCTGGTCAGCAATGCTTGGTCCGCAGGCTCGAGCTTGTCGGTCAACTTGATGGCCAGCCGCTCTGCCGAGAGTTGAATGGGCGTCAATGGATTTTTGATTTCATGGGCAACACGTCGGGCCACTTCCGCCCAGGCTTTAGAGCGCTGCGCAGAGACAATCTCCGAGATATCGTCAAACACAATCAAGCGGCGCGCTTGGGGCAACTCCGCACCACGTATTACCAGCGTCGTTTTGTCTTGGTGCACCTCACCACCAGCCTCTGGCTGGGCATGGTCCAGTGACAGCTCCAGCACTTGCTGCCAGCGGTCTCTGCCTGCATCAGCGCCTTGATCCCCCAAGAAAATACCAAACTGCTCCTCCACCATACGGGCCAGCGCAGACAGCCCTGGTACCTCATCCAGCTTGCGTCCGATATAGACCGCCATGGGCGTGCGCAAAATGCGTGTAGCGCCGGGGTTGATCGACAGTACGTGCCATTGATCGTCGAGCACCAGCACCCCAGCGGTCAGGTTATCTAGAATCGTTTGCAAGTTGGTGCGAGCAGCTTTGACTTCCCCCATGCTCTTGTCCACGGCAGTGCGTGCATCCAACAGTTGCTGTGTCATCAACGCAAACGAGCGTGTCAGCCCGCCCAGTTCATCTTGGGTTTGCAGCGCAATTTTGGGCGTCAAATCGCCCCTGGCCACATCACGCACCCCCTGCGCCAACACCAACAAAGGTCGCGCCAGCTGATTGCCCAGCAGCACCGCCAACAGCACTGCACCAAAGACCGCCAAGAACAAACTCAGCGTCAGCGTCCCGATGTACATGCGCTGCAACCCTTCGCGCGCCAGCGCACGCTCTTGGTACTCGCGATTGGCGTCCTGCACTGCCAAGGCGTTTTCCACCAAAGCCGCCGACAAAGGAATGGATGCCTGCAAAAAACGCTGCTCGGCCAGTAGCTCCAGCCGGGGCTTGCTCACCAGCACCAGCGTTTTGACATACACGCGGTCAAATGCTTCTCGACTCGCAGAGGCCGCCAGTTCGTCCAGACCTTCAATGCTCGCTACCGGCCTTAAGCCCGAGCGCAAACTGCGCAGTTGCTGGCTGCTTGGGCGCGCAGGCGCCAGCTCAAACATCGAACTGCCCACGCTGGCAATCGCCACACCGGATTCGTTCCACAGCACCACATCGGTGGCACCCAGTTGCTCCCGAATACGCTCTAGCGCCACACCCACTGCGGCATCGGGCACCTGGCTCAACTGCTGGCTGGCCGTGCGCGTGTTGTTGGCCATGTCATTGGCCACGGTGTCCAAGGTGAGGCTGGCCAAATTGACCCCTGCGCTCAGCGCCCCCTCCACCTTGACGTCAAACCAACTCTCGATAGAGCGAGAGACAAACTGGTAAGACACCAGGTAAATCAGCAAGCCTGGAATCACTCCAACCAGCCCAAAAATTGCTGCCAGCTTGAAGAGCAAACGGCTGCCAAACTTGCGCTGCTTCCAACGTACCGCCAAGCGCACCGCCATCCACAGCAGCACCAGCGCCAGCACTGCAGCCACCAACACGTTCAAGCCAAACAGCCATGCGTAATGCCGCTCATACAACTCACGGTTGTTCGTGGCTTGCATCAGCAAAAACAACAGCACCAGGCCAATGGCACACATGACTGCGCCCGCAATGCCCAGCGCCCACCGGGCGGATTGACGAGATGCCGAGGCGGGCGCTGTGTGTACGGCGGTCATTACAGTTTGTCCAAGTCCACGCGCTCACGGCGCGTGACCAACAGATTCCAATCCGAGCGACCCAAGGCGCCAATCTGCAAAGGCCTTGGGAAATGCGAGAGGTCAATGCGAAAGCGCAATTGCAAAATCGCACTTCCGCTGCTGGGCAAGTCTGCCACCTGGCCAATGCGCCAGCGCACAATTCGCTGCATGGATTGCACGGCCTCTTCCAAGGTCTCGAACGAGCTGGACAGCGCCACCCCCAGACCTTGGCCTTCAAATGGCTGACTGCCGGTGTACAAGCGCCAGCGCCGCGTCAAAGGCTGGTAGCTCAACCGCATATAGCGGTCAGCACTCAAAAGCTGCTCATCGCGCCAATACCAGCGCTCTTGCAGCATGTCTGCTTCAGCGATGAAGTGCACGGGGATCCCTTTGAGCAAGGCATCCTGCACCAAATCCGGCAGCGACCAGTTCAATGCGGCCGTCAGCAGCACTGCGTCGCCATCGCGCTGCAACTGAATGCCAGCACCTTCAACGACGCCGGCGCTTGCCTGGGCACTCGCCGCTGCATGCTCTTGCGCTTGGCCTGCCGTGGGCTGGCATAAAGCGGGCACCAGCGCTGCGGCGGCAGCGACCACCAAGCCACGCCGCTGCCTTCCTTGCAAGGGCAAAGAATCAGGCGTTTTTTTGGAACAGTGCGTAGAAGAAGCCGTCGTGGTCACCCGCGCCATTGTCCGGGAGTGCTCCGCCTTGCGCCGCAATTCCCGGAATTAAATGTCCGGGTGAAGGCAATAACTGCGCCTGGGTGTTGCGCGCAAGAAACGCTTGCACCTGCCCATCGCCTTCGGCCTTGAACACTGAGCAGGTGCAGTACAGCATGCGCCCCCCGTTTTTCAGCAAGGGCCACAGCGCATCCAGCATCTGCGACTGAATGGCGGCCAGTTGCGCCACATCGCTTTCCCGGCGCAGCCAGCGCACATCCGGGTGGCGGCGCACAATGCCCGAGGCCGTACACGGCGCATCCAGTAAGATGGCGTCAAACTGCTGACCACCATTGGCCTGCTGCCACCATTGCTGGGGCTGGCTCGCATCGGCCACCAGCACTTTGGCATGCGCCTGCAAGCCGGTGCGCTGCAAGGTGTCGTGAATGCGCTCGCTGCGCGCTGCATCCACCTCCAAAGCTGTCACCTGCATGGGCGATGCGGCACCGGCAAACTCCAGCAAATGCGCGGTCTTGCCGCCAGGCGCGGCACAAGCATCCAGCACCTGCAAAGGCTGGCTCAGGTCCAGGCCTTGCAGCAGCAGCGGTGCAGCCAACATGGCAGCGCCGTCTTGCACCGACACCACGCCATCCGCAAAACCCGGCAGCACGTTCACAGGATGCGCCTGTGCCAGCTGCACGCCATCTTGTCCAAACAACTGAGCATCAATATCCATAGCTGCCAGCGCTTGCTGGTATTGCGCTGGAGTCGATTTTTGCTTGTTCACGCGCAAGCTCATGGGTGCCTGTGCATTGTTGGCCGCCAAAATGCGTTGCCAATCTTGGGGGTGGTCTTTTTGCAGGCGGTCTACCCACCACTGCGGGTGGTTAAAACGCGCCAGCGTGTCGTGGTCTGTGGCCGCCACCAAGGCCTCACGCTCGCGCAAAAAGCGGCGCAAACACGCATTCATAAAGCCGGCTTGACGCTGCAACCCGGCACGCTTGGCCGCTTCAACGGTTTGATTCACCAAGGTGAAGGGCTCGTACGGGGCCTGCTCAGGGTTCCAAGCCAGCGCCAAGGCGGTGCACAACAACGCATCCACCTTGGCAGGGGGGGCTTTGGGGGCCAATTGCTTGCGCAGCACCTGGGCGCGCCCCAGCTGGCGCAGCACCTGGAACAACAAAGCCTGCACCCCGGGGCGCAGCCGCACGGGCACTGCCGCCAGGGCCGCATTGCCGGACTGCCCGGCAAGAATCATTTGCAAGCCTTGCGCGACTGCAGCCAGCTGCTGCCACAAAGGGATGGGCGCCGATGCAGGTACCGCATCGCTTGGGGGAGGAAAAATCTTTCGCGTCATGCTCAGGGCTGCATCAGCAATGCAGCGTCTTTCTGAAAAGTGCGGCCCGCTTTCAGGCCGCTTAGGCGTGCCACTACACACGCGGGAAATTGCGCAATGGCACGGTTGTAATCTTGAACGGCCCCATTGAACTGTGCCGTACTGTGGGTTTGCAGCGCCATTAACTGCAGCCAGCGCTGGGACTGCGCTTGCACATGGGCATCCTGCGCATCGTCCTGACCGGAAGCCAGCTGTACATAGGCCTGCCACGCTACCTGTGCGCCCTGCCATGCGCTGTCCAGCGCGGCAATAACTTCCGGGCGCAGCGGGTGTGACTTGGCCTGCTGCAGCGCCGCTTCCAGCAAATCGGCACTGGGCAACAGCGCATGGTGGGCATGCTGCTGCGACACACTCGATACCCGCTCCTTGAGCTCTTGCACGCGCGCGCAGTTGCGCAGCAGGTCAACCGCCTGCATGAACTGCGTCTCCACGGCCGCAAATGCCTGCTTGCTGCCCGCATGCAACCGTTTGAGGCGCTTGAAGGCCCCGATCACCCAAAACACGAGTCCAGCGAGCACCAGCCACTCGAGCGACAAAATCCACATCGTTGGTTCAGCCTTTGTACCAATAAAAACGCTCCCTACCCACCGTCAGGCAAGTAGGGAGCGCTATGCTTTGCCTCGTCAGGCAACGCTGCGATTACGCGGCGCTGTCTTCGTCGGCGCTGACTTCACCGGCCATTTCGGCCGCTTCGGCTTCGGCGATGGCGCGGCGCTCGGCGTCGTCCATGGCGTCCTTGGCCTTGCGTGCCTGGTGGTAAGCTAAGCCCGTACCGGCAGGGATCAGGCGACCCACGATCACGTTTTCCTTCAGGCCGCGCAACTCGTCGCGCTTGCCCATGATCGCCGCTTCGGTCAGCACGCGGGTGGTTTCCTGGAAGGACGCCGCAGAGATGAACGAGTCGGTCGACAGCGACGCCTTGGTAATACCCAGCAGCACGTTGGAGTACGTGGCCGGAATCTTGCCTTGGGCCTGCAGCGCTTCGTTGGTGTTGAGGATTTCCGAACGCTCCACTTGCTCGCCAGCGATGTAAGTGGATTCGCCGGGGTTCTCCACCACCACGCGACGCAGCATCTGGCGAACGATCACCTCGATGTGCTTGTCGTTGATCTTCACGCCCTGCAGACGGTACACATCCTGCACTTCGTCCACGATGTAGCGCGACAGCTCTTCGATACCCAGCAGGCGCAGGATGTCTTGCGGGTCGGCGGGGCCGTCCACAATCGATTCACCCTTGTTCACCACCTGGCCTTCGTGGACCAGAATGTTGCGCTCCTTGGGCACCAGCTCTTCCCAGACCTTGCCTTCCAGATCGGTGATCTGCAGGCGGATCTTGCCCTTGGTTTCCTTACCAAAGGACACGGTACCGGTCATCTCGGCCAGCGTACCCTTGTCCTTGGGCGTACGTGCTTCGAACAGCTCGGCAACGCGAGGCAGACCACCGGTAATGTCGCGGGTCTTCTGACCTTCGACCGGGATACGTGCCAACACTTCGCCAGGGCCCACTTCTTGGCCATCACGCACTTGAATCAGCGCGCCCACCTGGAAGCCAATGGTTACCGCATGGTCGGTGCCAGGGATCTTCACTTCTTGGTTGTTGGCGTCGATCAGCTTGACCTGAGGACGCACCACCTTGGCAGAACCGCGGCGCTTGGGGTCGATCACAACCAGGGTCGACAGACCGGTCACATCGTCCACCTGCTTGGCAACGGTCAAACCTTCTTCCACGTTCTCGAAGTTCACCTTACCGGCATATTCGGTAATGATGGGTCGAGTCAGCGGATCCCAGTTGGCCAAGATCTTGCCGGCCTTGATGGCTTCATCAGGCTTGATGGTCAAGATCGCGCCGTAAGGCACTTTGTGGCGCTCACGCTCACGGCCGTTTTCGCTGATGATGATTTCACCGGAACGGGAAATCACGACCAACTCACCCTTGCTGTTCGACACATAGCGCATGGTGGCGTTGAAGCTGATCGAACCGTTCGACTTGGCTTCCACGCTCGACGCGATGGCTGCACGCGAAGCCGCACCACCGATGTGGAACGTACGCATGGTCAGCTGGGTACCAGGTTCACCGATGGACTGCGCAGCGATCACGCCGACTGCTTCGCCAAGGTTCACCATACCGCCGCGACCCAGGTCACGACCGTAGCAGGTGGCGCACAGGCCGTAGCGGGTTTCGCAAGTCAGTGCGGTGCGCACCTTGATCTCATCCACGCCATGCGCTTCGAGTTCTTCGATCAGGTCTTCGTTCAGCAGGGTGCCAGCAGGCAGCAATACGGAACGGTTCTCTGGGTGCAGCACTTCTTCAGCGGTCGAGCGGCCCAGCACGCGGTCGCGCAGGGATTCGATCACTTCACCACCTTCAACGATGGCACGCATCAGGTAGCCGTTGGAGGTGCCGCAGTCTTGCTCGGTCACGACCAAGTCTTGCGTCACGTCCACCAAACGGCGGGTCAGGTAACCCGAGTTCGCAGTCTTCAACGCCGTGTCGGCCAGACCCTTACGGGCACCGTGGGTCGAGATGAAGTACTGCAGAACGTTCAAACCTTCGCGGAAGTTCGCGGTAATGGGCGTCTCAATGATCGAGCCATCAGGCTTGGCCATCAGACCACGCATACCAGCCAACTGACGAATCTGAGCTGCCGAGCCACGAGCACCCGAGTCCGCCATCATGTAGATCGCGTTGAACGACTCTTGGTCCACTTCGTTGCCGTGACGGTCGATGGTCTTCTGGACCTTCAACTGATCCATCATCACCTTGGACACGTCGTCGCCCGCCTTACCCCAGATGTCCACCACCTTGTTGTAACGCTCACCCGCGGTCACCAAGCCGGAGACGTACTGCTGCTCGATTTCCTTCACTTCGGCTTCGGCGTTGGCCAAGATGCCCGCCTTCTGTGGAGGCACCAGCATGTCGTCGATGGACACCGAGAAACCAGCGTGCGTGGACAGACGGAAGCCGTTTTGCAGCAGCTTGTCCGCGAACACCACGGTGGCCTTCAGGCCGCACTTGCGGAAGGAAGAGTTGATCAGCTTAGAGATCTCTTTCTTCTTCAGCGCCTTGTTCATGTGGCTGAAAGGCAGGCCCTTGGGCAAGATTTCCGACAGCAGCGCGCGACCCACGGTGGTTTCCACCAGGCTCACGCTCTTTTCGAACTCGCCCGTTTCCTTGTTCTTGGTCCACTCAGGCAGACGCACGCTGATCTTGGCGTGCAGTTCCACTTCGCCAGCATCCAGAGCACGTTGCACTTCGTTGGTGTCCATGAACACCATGCCTTCGCCCTTGCCGTTGATCTTGTCACGCGTGGCGTGGTACAGACCCAGCACCACGTCCTGAGAAGGAACGATGGAGGGTTCGCCCGACGCGGGGAACAGCACGTTGTTCGAAGCCAGCATCAGCGTACGCGCTTCCATCTGTGCTTCCACAGACAGAGGAACGTGGACAGCCATCTGGTCACCGTCAAAGTCGGCGTTGAAAGCCGCGCAGACCAGTGGGTGCAGTTGCAGTGCCTTGCCTTCGATCAGGATAGGTTCGAACGCCTGGATACCCAAACGGTGCAGCGTAGGCGCACGGTTGAGCATGATCGGGTGTTCTTTGATAACCTCTTCTAGGATGTCCCACACCACAGGCGTGCCGGATTCCACTTCCTTCTTGGCAGCCTTGATGGTCGTAGCAATGCCGCGCTGCTCCAACTGGGCAAAGATGAAAGGCTTGAACAGCTCCAATGCCATCAGCTTGGGCAAACCGCACTGGTGCAGCTTGAGGTAAGGACCCACGGTAATCACGGAACGACCGGAGTAGTCCACGCGCTTACCCAGCAAGTTCTGGCGGAAGCGTCCGCTCTTACCCTTGATCATGTCGGCCAAGGACTTCAGCGCACGCTTGTTGGCGCCTGTCATGGCCTTACCGCGACGGCCGTTGTCCAGCAGCGAGTCCACCGCTTCTTGCAGCATGCGCTTTTCATTGCGCGCAATGATCTCAGGAGCCTTCAACTCCAGCAGGCGGCGCAGACGCGAGTTACGATTAATAACGCGGCGATACAGGTCGTTCAGGTCGGAAGTCGCAAAGCGACCGCCGTCCAGCGGCACCAGAGGACGCAGGTCTGGAGGCAGCACGGGCAGCACTTCCAGCACCATCCACTCAGGCTTGATGCCGGACTTCTTGAACGCTTCCAGCAGCTTCAGACGCTTGGCGTTCTTCTTGACCTTGACTTCGGAGCCAGTCAGGTCACCACGCAGGCGCTCGATTTCGCTGTCGATGTCGATGGATTCCAACAGGTCCTTGATACCTTCGGCGCCCATCTTGGCCGTGAACTCGTCGTAGCCGAATTCTTGCTGCTTCGCTTCGTAGTCGTCTTCCGTCATGATGCTGAACTTCTTCAGCGGGGTCATGCCGGGGTCGGTCACCACGTAAGCTTCAAAGTACAGCACGCGCTCGATGTCGCGCAGCGTCATGTCCAGCACCAGGCCCAGACGCGAAGGCAGCGACTTCAGGAACCAGATGTGGGCGCAAGGGGCCGCCAGGTCGATGTGACCCATGCGTTCGCGACGCACCTTGGTCTGTGTGACTTCAACGCCGCACTTCTCGCAGATCACACCGCGGTGCTTGAGACGCTTGTACTTGCCGCACAAGCATTCGTAGTCTTTGATAGGGCCAAAGATCTTGGCGCAGAAAAGACCATCGCGCTCGGGCTTGAACGTACGGTAGTTGATGGTCTCGGGCTTCTTTACCTCACCGAAAGACCAGGAACGAATTTTCTCGGGCGAAGCCATGCCGATCTTGATGGCATCGAAATGCTCATCCGGCGTGAATTGCTTGAACAGGTCGAGTAACGATTTCATGAACTCTTTCCCTTTTCATCAAAAATTATGGCTACCAGCGCTTGATCTACAACGGTTTGCAAGCGATATCACTTGCAAACCGTTTAAACATGAGCGCTAACAGCTCTCTTTTTTATTTAGGCCTTAGGAACGCTCGAGTTCGATGTCCAAGCCCAAGGAACGAATTTCCTTGACCAGCACATTGAACGACTCTGGCATACCCGCTTCGATGGCGTGCTCGCCCTTGACGATGGATTCGTACACCTTGGTACGGCCCACCACGTCGTCGGACTTGACGGTCAGCATTTCCTGCAGAACGTAAGCGGCGCCATAAGCTTCCAGCGCCCACACTTCCATTTCACCGAAACGCTGGCCACCGAATTGCGCCTTACCGCCCAGAGGCTGCTGTGTCACCAGCGAGTAAGGACCGGTGGAACGCGCGTGCATCTTGTCGTCGACCAAGTGGTGCAGCTTCAGGTAGTGCATGTAGCCCACGGTGGTGGGACGCTCGAACTGCTCACCGGTGCGACCGTCGAACAGGTAGGCCTGCGTACGTGTCTCGGTCAGGCCCTTGCGTGCCTTCAGGTGCTCAGGGTATGCCAGCTTCAGCATGTCCTTGATTTCCTGCTCCGACGCGCCGTCGAACACGGGCGTTGCAAACGGCACGCCAGTCTTCAGGTTTTCGGCCATGTCCAGGATTTCGGCATCGCTCAGCTGCGACAAGTCTTCCTTGCGACCGCGGCTGTTGTAGACCTCTTCCAGGAAGGCGCGCACTTCCGCCACAGCGGCTTCGTCGCGCAGCATGTCGCCAATGCGTTGGCCCAGACCCTTACCGGCCCAGCCCAAGTGCACTTCCAGCACCTGACCGATGTTCATACGCGAAGGCACGCCCAGCGGGTTCAGCACGATGTCGGCGGTGGTGCCGTCGGCCATGAAAGGCATGTCTTCCACAGGCACGATGCGCGAGACCACACCCTTGTTACCGTGGCGGCCGGCCATCTTGTCACCGGGCTGCAGACGGCGCTTGACAGCCAGGTACACCTTGACCATCTTCAGCACGCCTGCGGGCAACTCGTCGCCTTGCGTCAACTTCTTGCGCTTTTCTTCGAAGGCCAGGTCGAACTCGTGGCGGGTTTGCTCCAGCGAATTCTTGATGGACTCCAGCTGGGCAGCCACTTCGTCTTCCGCAGGACGGATGTCGAACCAGTGGAACTTCTCCACGCTGTCCAGATAGGCTTTGTCGATCTTGGCGCCCTTGGCCAGCTTGTTGGGACCACCGTTGGCGGTGCGGCCGATCAAGAGCTTCTCGATACGGTCGAACGCGTCGGCTTCCACAATACGCAGCTGGTCGTTCAGGTCCAGACGGAAGCGCTTGAGTTCATCGTCGATGATCTGCTGGGCGCGCTTGTCACGCTGGATGCCTTCACGGGTGAAGACTTGCACGTCGATCACGGTGCCCGAAGAGCCCTGGTCCACACGCAGTGAAGTGTCCTTCACGTCGGAGGCCTTCTCACCGAAGATGGCGCGCAGCAGCTTTTCTTCAGGCGTCAGCGTGGTTTCACCCTTCGGTGTCACCTTGCCCACCAGCGTATCGCCGGGTTGCACTTCTGCGCCCACGTAGATGATGCCGGACTCGTCCAGACGGTTCAGCTGGTGCTCAGACAGGTTGGGGATGTCGCGGGTAATTTCTTCCGCACCCAACTTGGTGTCACGCGCCATGACCACCAGTTCCTCGATGTGGATCGAGGTGTAGCGGTCTTCAGCGACCACACGTTCCGAGATCAAGATCGAGTCTTCGAAGTTGTAGCCGTTCCAGGGCATGAAGGCGATCAGCATGTTCTGACCGATGGCGATTTCGCCCAGGTCGGTCGATGCGCCGTCGGCAATCACGTCACCCTTGGCCAGCGTGTCACCACGCTTGACCACAGGGCGCTGGTGGATGTTGGTGTTCTGGTTAGAACGCTGGTACTTGATCAGGTTGTAGATATCTACACCCACTTCGCCAGCCACCGCTTCTTGGTCGTTCACGCGGATCACGATGCGGGTTGCATCGACGTAATCCACGATACCGCCTCGGCGTGCAGTCACCACAGTGCCGGAGTCGACCGCGGCCACGCGCTCGATACCGGTACCGACCATGGGCTTTTCAGGACGCAGCACAGGCACAGCCTGGCGCGACATGTTGGCGCCCATCAATGCGCGGTTCGCGTCGTCGTGCTCCAGGAATGGAATCAGGGACGCAGCCACCGACACGATCTGTGCAGGCGACACGTCCATGTACTGCACGCGCTCGGGCGACAGCAGGGTGGATTCACCCTTTTCACGGGCCGACACCAATTCGCCCACCAGACGGCCTTCAGCATCGAGCTCGGCGTTGGCCTGCGCGATGATGTACTTGCCTTCTTCAATGGCGGACAGGTAGTCGATTTCCATGGTCACCTTGCCATCGACCACGCGACGGTAAGGGGTCTCAATGAAACCGTACTCGTTCAGACGAGCGTACAGCGCCAAGGAGTTGATCAGACCAATGTTTGGACCTTCAGGCGTTTCGATCGGGCAGACGCGGCCGTAGTGGGTCACGTGCACGTCACGCACCTCAAAGCCAGCACGTTCGCGAGTCAAACCACCTGGGCCAAGGGCCGATACACGGCGCTTGTGGGTGATTTCGGCCAGAGGGTTGGTCTGGTCCATGAACTGCGACAGCTGCGACGCACCGAAGAACTCCTTCAGCGCCGCAGAAATCGGCTTGGAGTTGATCAGGTCGTGAGGCATCAGAGGGTCTTGCTCTGCTTGACCCAGACGCTCCTTCACAGCTTTTTCGATACGTGCCAGACCCGTGCGGTACTGGTTTTCGGCCAGCTCGCCCACGCAGCGAACGCGGCGGTTACCCAAGTGGTCGATATCGTCCACTTCGCCACGGCCATTGCGCAGGTCCACCAACAGCTTGACCACGGCCAAGATATCTTCGTTGGACAGCACCATGGCGCCGGTCGCACCGTCGCGACCCACACGGGCGTTGAACTTCATGCGGCCTACGCGCGATAGGTCGTAGGTATCTGGGTTGTAGAACAGGCGGTGGAACAGGGCCTGCACGGCGTCCTCGGTCGGAGGCTCGCCAGGGCGCATCATGCGGTAGATGGCCACACGTGCTGCGAACTCGTCCACGGTCTCATCGGTACGCAGGGTTTGCGAAATGTACGCCCCCTGGTCCAGTTCGTTCGTGTAGATGCACTGCACGTCCTGAATGCCGGCGCTGCGCAGCTTTTTCAGCAGCGCTTCTGTCAGCTCTTCATTGGCCTTGGCAATGATTTCGCCAGTGTCAGGGTCAATGATGTTCTTGGCCAATACGCGGCCAATCAGGAAGTCTTCAGGAACGCTGACAAACTTGGTGCCCGACTGCTCCAGCTCAC
This sequence comes from Comamonas jiangduensis, assembly GCF_030162955.1. NCBI lineage: Bacteria > Pseudomonadati > Pseudomonadota > Betaproteobacteria > Burkholderiales > Comamonadaceae > Comamonas > Comamonas jiangduensis. Next base: position 227,850 of record NZ_JARXOV010000004.1, on the reverse strand, counting down.
GGGTGTGGCGTGCAGTGATGCGCTTGTCCTTGGCGACCACGACCTTGCCCGACTTGTCGGTGATGTCAAAGCGTGCCACTTCACCCTTCAGACGGTCAGCCACAAACTCCATTTGTGCGCCACTGTCCATCAGGCGGAAGTTATCGTTCACGAAGAAGTGAGCAAGGATTTGCTCAGGATTCATGCCGATGGCCTTCAGCAGGATCGACACGGGCATCTTGCGACGACGGTCAACGCGGAAGTACAGCAGATCCTTCGGATCGAATTCGAAGTCCAACCACGAACCACGGTAAGGGATGATGCGTGCCGAGAACAGCAGCTTGCCCGAGCTATGGGTCTTGCCCTTGTCGTGCTCAAAGAACACGCCAGGCGAGCGGTGCAGCTGCGAAACGATCACACGCTCCGTACCGTTGATGATGAAAGAGCCCTTTTCGGTCATCAGGGGCACTTCGCCCATGTAAACCTCTTGCTCCTTCACTTCCTTGACCACCTTGGATTGGCTGGTCGAGGACTCACGGTCATAGATGATCAGTTGAACCTTGGCACGCACCGCCGAGGCGAATGTCAGACCACGGGTCTGGCATTCACGCACGTCAAACGCTGGCTTGGCCAAGTTGTATTCAACAAACTTCATCTCCACAAAACCATTGTGGGAGACGATAGGGAATGCCGATTCGAAAGCCGCTTGCAGGCCTTCCATCGTACGTTTTTTGGGGGCTACATCTGCTTGCAGGAATGCGGTATAGGCATCTTTTTGCATCTGCAGCAGGTAAGGCACTTCGAGCACGCTGTCGCGGCTGCCGAAACTCTTGCGAATTCGCTTGCGTTCGGTGTAAGAATAGGCCATGAGATCTCCGGGCAAAGACATGAGTCCTGGGTCTGCGACGACACTGTCCGGCAAATACAGCGAACGCTTTTTTACCGGCTTGGCGGTTGGCCACTACCAACCATGGCTGACGGCAATGCATTGCACATTGCCCGAACCAAGGCATCTTCTGCTGTCGGGTTGTCAGAAGACACTAGAAAAACTGTTGAAAACAGGCTTTCTGGTGCGCTCTGTAAAAGCCACATCCACAAGCGCCAAAGGCTGGAGTGCCTTTACAGACACTCCAGCCTCAGGATTGGACTGAATTACTTCAGTTCAGCCTTCGCACCAGCTTCAACCAGCTTCTTCACAGCAGCTTCAGCGTCAGCCTTGGCAACAGCTTCCTTCACGTTCTTGGGAGCGCCGTCAACCAGATCCTTGGCTTCCTTCAGACCCAGGCCAGTGATTTCGCGCACAGCCTTAATCACGGAAACCTTGTTTGCGCCAGCGTCAGTCAGAACGACGTTGAACTCGGTCTTTTCTTCAGCAGCAGCAGCGCCACCAGCAGCGCCGCCGGCAGCAGGAGCAGCCATAGCAGCGGCGGACACGCCAAACTTCTCTTCAATTGCCTTAACCAGGTCGTTCAGTTCCAGAACAGTCATGCTGTCCAGGGCGGTCAAGAATGCGTCTTTATCGAATGCCATTTGATTTCCTAACAAATTGGTTGGTTTGCCGAGCGCTTAGGCTTCGGCTGTTTCGGCTGCCACTTCGGCAGAGCCTTCGCTCTTCTGAGCCGCCAAGGCGCCCAGCACAACGGCTGTACGCGAGATGGGGGACATCAGCAAGCCACACACTTGCGCCAGCAAAACTTCCTTGGAAGGAATGTTTGCCAGTTGCTTCACGGCGTCAACGTCCAGGGCTTTACCTGCAAACGCGCCTGCACGAATTACCAACTTGTCGTTGGTCTTCGCGAAGTCGGCCACAACCTTAGCTGCGGCGATTGCGTCTTCAGAGAAGCCATAGATCAGAGGACCAGTCATCTGGTCAGCCACAACTTCAAACGCGCTACCGGCGACAGCACGGCGGGCCAAGGTGTTCTTCAACACGCTCAGGCTCACACCCTTGCTGCGAGCATCAGCACGCAGTTTGGTCATGTCGGCGACCGTGATGCCACGGTATTCCGCGATCACAAGCGTTTGAGCTTTAGCGGCGAGGCTGGTCACTTCATTGATGACCGCTTCTTTCTCACTGCGATTCAGACTCAAGGTCTACTCCTTAAAATGCGTTTACAAAGCGTGCTTTGTAAACGCGCTCTTATTGCAGCGACCAACTGTTAGAAGGAAATGAATCCATCTGCAGCGGGATCGCCATCTGCGCTGGAAAATTAAGTGGCAAGCCACACCAGCGGTCTTGGATGACCTGCGCTACTGCAAGCGGCAGCGCAGCCCACCACATTGACTGCCTATTTCTAGGCAGCCAAATATTTTAGCAATTAAGCTGCGATGGACTGTGTCTCAACGCGAACACCCACACCCATGGTGGAGGATACTGCCACCTTGCGCAGGTAAACACCCTTGCTGGAAGCAGGCTTGGCCTTGTTCAACGCCTCAATCAAAGCAGCCAAGTTACCTTGCAGCTTGTCGTTGTCGAAAGAACGACGACCGATGGTCGAATGGATGATGCCGGCCTTGTCTACGCGGAATTGCACTTGACCTGCCTTAGCGTTCTTCACAGCCGTAGCAACGTCAGGAGTCACGGTACCAACCTTAGGGTTAGGCATCAGACCACGTGGGCCCAAGATCTGACCCAGCTGGCCCACGATACGCATGGCATCAGGTGCAGCGATCACGATGTCGAAAGGCATGTCACCAGCCTTAACCATGGCAGCCAGGTCATCCATGCCGACCACATCTGCACCAGCGGCCTTGGCTTCTTCAGCCTTGGCGCCTTGTGCAAACACAGCAACGCGGGCTGTCTTACCTGTACCGTGAGGCAGCACAACAGCACCGCGCACCACTTGGTCCGACTTCTTGGCATCTACACCCAACTGCACCGCCACGTCGATCGATTCATCAAACTTGGCAGTTGCGGCTTCTTTCACCAAAGCAACCGCTTCAGCGAAGGGGTACAACTTGGTGGAGTCCACCTTACCCTGCAGGGCTTTTTGCTTCTTGGTCAACTTGGCCATTTTACAAACCCTCCACGATCACGCCCATCGAACGAGCAGAACCAGCCAAAGTGCGCACCGCAGCGTCAACGTCCGCAGCGTTCATGTCCTTCAACTTGGTCTTGGCGATTTCTTCCAGCTGTTCGCGAGTGATCTTGCCAACCTTAGCCTTCAGAGGGTTCGAAGAACCCTTGTCCAGCTTGACAGCCTTCTTGATCAGCACGGTCGCAGGAGGCGTCTTAATGACAAAAGTGAAGCTCTTGTCAGCAAAAGCAGTAATCACCACAGGCAAAGGCAGTCCTGGCTCAACACCTTGAGTCTGCGCATTGAATGCCTTGCAGAACTCCATGATGTTCAGCCCACGCTGACCCAGCGCAGGACCGATTGGAGGGGATGGGTTGGCCTTACCAGCTGGCACTTGCAGCTTGATGAAGCCGACGATTTTCTTCGCCATTTTTAGCTCCTTACGGGTAATAACGCTGAAGCGATTTCAGCTCCCCGAGGGTTAACGCCCCTTTGTTTCAACACGCGGGGCTACAAACGTACCTCAGGTCTTTTCAACCTGAGAAAACTCGAGCTCAACAGGCGTTGAGCGACCGAAAATCGCGACAGATACGCGCAAACGGTTTTTCTCGTAATTCACCTCTTCAACACTACCGTTGAAGTCTGTGAAAGGACCTTCTTTCACACGCACCAATTCGCCCACCATAAATTCAATCTTATGACGAGGCTTATCGGAGCCTTCTTGCATCTGACTCACAATTTTTTGAACTTCTGCTTCAGAAATAGGAGCAGGGCGGTTTTTAGCACCACCGACAAAACCAGTCACTTTGCTAGTGTGCTTCACCAAGTGCCAAGTGTCATCTTCCATGACCATTTCAACAAAGACATAGCCAGGAAAAAGGCGACGCTCTGTGGTCTTGCGCTGACCGTTCTTCATTTCCACCACTTCTTCGGTGGGAACCAAGATACGACCAAACTTATCTTGCATACCTGCTCGATTGATACGCTCAGTAATATTGCGCTCTACAGCCTTCTCCATACCCGAGTAAGCATGGACGATATACCAGCGCAGATCAGGATTGACAGGAGTAGACGCACCAGCCTCGCCGGACACAGGTTCAATCGCATCAGTCATTAGCTTCTCCAGCCCAAAACGAGATCATACAGAACCCATTCGAGCGTTTTATCCGTCAGCCACAGAAACAGAGCCATGACCACCACAAACGCGAAAACGTAGAGGGTCATCTGCAAGGACTCCTTGCGAGTTGGCCACACTACTTTTTTGACTTCTTTCCAAGAGTCTTTGCCAAAGCCAAGCAATTGCTTACCCTGCTCTGAAACAAGAAAGGTAGCAGCAGCAGCAATCAACCCCACCGCTAAAACACCCCATTGAGCTGCAGCACCTTGCTTGGACAGCAGATAAAAGCCTGCAATAGAGGCTATCACCAAAAGCAAAGCTGCGACCAATTTAGCCTTATCGGCGCCTGAGCTAACTGTTTCTACTTGCGACGTGGCCATATCTCTCTTTTCTATCTGCAGCAAATGCTACAGCACAAGACACTTAAGCCCGCCAGTAACTGGCGGGCTTGGTGCTACCACTACATGGTGGCAGGGGCAGTAGGAATCGAACCTACAACCTTCGGTTTTGGAGACCGACGCTCTGCCAATTGAGCTATACCCCTAAACCCGTAATAAATTAGGCAATGATCTTAGCAACCACGCCGGCGCCAACAGTACGACCACCTTCGCGGATAGCGAAGCGCAGACCTTCTTCCATAGCGATAGGAGCGATCAGCTTCACAGTGATGGAGACGTTATCGCCAGGCATCACCATTTCCTTGCCTTCAGGCAGCTCAATGGAACCGGTCACGTCAGTTGTACGGAAGTAGAACTGAGGGCGGTAGTTGTTGAAGAAAGGAGTGTGGCGTCCGCCTTCGTCCTTAGACAGCACATACACTTCGGAAGTGAAGTGGGTGTGGGGCTTGATGGAGCCAGGCTTGCACAGCACCTGGCCACGCTCCACGTCTTCACGCTTGGTGCCGCGCAGCAGCAGACCCACGTTGTCACCAGCTTGACCTTGATCCAGCAGCTTGCGGAACATTTCCACGCCTGTGCAGGTGGTCTTTTGGGTGTCCTTGATACCGACGATTTCGATTTCTTCGCCAACCTTGATGATGCCGCGCTCGATACGGCCTGTCACCACGGTACCGCGACCGGAGATCGAGAACACGTCTTCCACGGGCATTGCAAAGGCACCGTCCACAGCACGCTCAGGTGTGGGGATGTAGGAGTCCAGCGCCTCAGCCAGCTTCAAGATAGCAGGCTCACCCTTGTCGGAAGTGTCACCTTCCAGGGCCAGCTTAGCGGAGCCACGGATGATAGGTGTGTCGTCGCCGGGGAAGTCGTACTTGTCCAGCAATTCGCGGACTTCCATTTCCACCAGCTCCAGCAGTTCTTCGTCGTCCACCATGTCGCACTTGTTCAGGAACACGATGATGTAAGGAACGCCAACCTGACGAGCCAACAGGATGTGCTCACGAGTCTGGGGCATTGGGCCGTCAGCAGCGGAGCAAACCAAGATAGCGCCATCCATCTGAGCAGCACCAGTAATCATGTTCTTCACATAGTCAGCGTGACCAGGGCAGTCAACGTGAGCGTAGTGGCGAGTAGCAGTTTCGTACTCAACGTGCGAAGTGTTGATGGTGATACCACGTGCCTTTTCTTCAGGCGCGTTATCGATCTGCGAGTAGTCACGTGCTTCGCCGCCGAAGTGCTTGGACAGCACGGTAGCGATAGCAGCTGTCAGGGTAGTCTTACCGTGGTCAACGTGGCCAATAGTGCCCACGTTCACGTGGGGCTTGGTGCGCTCGAACTTTTCTTTTGCCATTTTTTCGACTCCGAAAAAAACCAAATGCTAACGAGTTATCGGCGCAACCATCTAACACAGAAGCACCATCTAAATTGGTGCCCATGGGCAGGATCGAACTGCCGACCTCTCCCTTACCAAGGGAGTGCTCTACCACTGAGCCACATGGGCATAAGTTGCGCATGCAAACTTATGAATCTTTGGAGCGGGAGACGGGAATCGAACCCGCGTCATTAGCTTGGAAGGCTAGGGTTCTACCATTGAACTACTCCCGCAAACCTATGGTTTGCGCACACTGCCAGGCAGTGCCAAATCTCCCACCCAATAAAGGTGGTGGAGGGAACTGGATTCGAACCAGTGTAGGCGTAAGCCAACAGATTTACAGTCTGCCCCCTTTAGCCACTCGGGCATCCCTCCACAGAGATTTCTATTGTAGCAGATTTTTTGCTCTTAAAAATATTTTGAGTATTTTTTAGACGCTTTAGGCTGGTGCGGCTGGCGGGGATCGAACCCACGACCCTTGGCTTCGGAGGCCAATACTCTATCCACTGAGCTACAGCCGCTACGACGCCCGCTGCACGCGAACTTCCAAAAATCTACAGCGCAGATTCTAACCTGCACTTTTCATCTGCTCAGGAAGATTACGCAAATTCTTTCTCAACATCGAACCCCAGTCCCTTGATGTAAGTCTGAACCGCCAACATCCCCTCTTTTTCTAGATCAAATAATTGCTGCTCATGCAAAAGCCAAGACAGCAACACACCATCAAATACAGCACGCAGACCACGCGCAGCACTGGCAGGTGATTGCTGCAGCACGATCCCGGCATCTTTCGCTGCCAACTCTAGAAATACCTGGATGCGCAACGCGAACCTCTCCATATTTTCTATACGCCACGCACGCACCGCCTGCATCTCGCCTGCGTACTCCACCTTGTACAGCGCAATATCAAATACTCTCCGGGTCACAGGGTCTCTCACCACCTGGCGAAAAACCATTTCAAGCACCGCCGTCAATTGACGCAACGCCCGTCCTTTTTGCTCACCAAGGGCACTGTCGAGCGCAGCTTCAAAGGGCAGCGCAGAGCGCGAAATCAAAGCACCGAACAAGTCCATCTTGTCTTTGAAGTGCCAATAAATCGCCCCCCTGGTAACAGATGCAGCAACTGCCACATCCGTCAAAGACGCACCAGCCACGCCTTTTGCATGAAAAACCTCCAAGGCAGCATCCAGCAATTTATTGCGTGTTGCTTCCGCATCTTCCTTTGTTCGTCTCGCCATTGGATCTCTTCGCCCCCTTTGCATGGCATCAAAAATGCATCTTCGTCTATAGCACCGCTACAATTAGCACCATATACATTCAGTATTGTATGTATATCCAAATTCTGAATAAACGCAGGCCTGATGGCTGACGCCAGCGTAATTTGTGCGCGTGTAGCGTTCGTTCAAACTCTTTAGAGCACCCGAAAGAAAAACATGACTCTCTTTAGTACCGCTCCAGCTAGCTCATGGGCGCGCCTGATTCGTCCCGCTCCGATTGCGCTGGCTTGCGCACTTGTCTTGACTGCTTGCGGCAAAGATAACGCCAGCTCTCCAACTACAGCTGCGCAAAACGGTGCTCCACAAGTGCCGGTTGGCGTTATTACAGCCTCTTCCGGGGAAGTCGGGTTGGTCACTGAGCTACCCGGTCGCGTTGAAGCTTCTCGTGTTGCACAAGTGCGCGCGCGCAGTGCAGGTATTTTGCAAAAACGCCTGTTCAAAGAAGGCTCTGATGTCAAGGCTGGCCAAGCCTTGTTCCAAATTGATGCTGCGCCCTATGAAGCATCCGCCCAGAGTGCACGCGCAAGCTTGGCACGCGCTGAAGCCAACTTGGTACAGACCACCGCACAGCTGGAACGCTTTCGGCCATTGGTTGAAGCCAATGCCATCAGCAAGCAAGATTTTGTCAACGCCGAGTCCGCTCAGAAACAAGCACAAGCAGAGGTGGTGGCCGCCAAGGCTGCGGTCCGCACAGCAGACATCAACCTGGGGTACGCCAAAGTGACCGCGCCAATTTCTGGCCGCATCGGCCAAGCCTTGGTTACAGAAGGCGCTTTGGTTGGACAAGGGGAAGCCACTCCACTGGCTGTGATTCAGCAAATTGACCCCGTGTATGTGAATTTCACGCAATCCGCTACCGATGCATTCAAGCTACGCAAAGCCATGGATGAAGGTCTGCTGAAATCAGCGGGCCCACAAGCGGCAGAGGTACACGTTGTATTGGATGACGGTTCTGAATACGGAACCGCAGGCAAGCTGTTATTCAGTGATTTAACTGTAGATCCGAGCACGGGCCAAGTCACTTTGCGCGCCGAAATCCCCAACCCGAAGGGACTTCTGTTACCAGGCCTTTATGTACGCATCCGCATGGAGCAAGCACAGGCCACCAACGCGATTACCGTACCTCAGCAAGCAGTCACTCGCACGGAACAAGGTGACAGTGTCCGCGTCGTTTCCCCAGAAGGCCAAGTCAGCACACGCCCCGTCAAAGTCAGCATGGCCAGCGGCAATCGCTGGGTGATCCAAGAAGGCCTGAAAGATGGCGAAAAAGTGATGGTGGACGGATTCCAAAAGCTGCAAATGTTGCCACCGGGCACGCCCGTCAAAGCAGTGCCATGGACGCCTGCAGGCGCTTCTGCTGCACCAGCGCAACCTGCAGCACCTGCACAGTCGACGTCCGAACCCAGCGCTCAAGCCAAGTAAATAAGGACTCTGTCACATGGCTAAATTTTTTATTGAGCGCCCCATCTTCGCGTGGGTGGTTGCGCTTTTCATCATGGTGGTCGGAGCCGTCTCCATCACCCAATTACCGATCGCGCAATACCCTCCGGTTGCGCCCCCCGCCATTGTCGTGAGCGCGGTGTACCCCGGCGCCTCTGCACAGACACTCGAAGACAGTGTGCTCTCTGTGATTGAGCGTGAGATGAACGGTGCGACAGGCCTGCTCTACATGGAGTCCGTTGCCCAATCCAACGGCACAGGCTCCGTCACCATCAGCTTTGAGCAAGGCACCGATCCAGAAATGGCCCAGGTGGACGTGCAAAACCGTTTGTCGCGCGCCACGCCTCGTTTGCCTTCGGCCGTCACGCAGCAAGGCGTCAAAGTTGACAAGTCTGCCTCCAACTTTTTGCTGTTTTCGCTGCTGTCCTCGTCCAACCCAGACTGGGATGTGGTGCGCATCGGCGACTATGCCTCGCGCAACGTAGTGCCGGAAATTCAGCGTATTGAGGGCATCGGCCAAGTTCAGCTGTTTGGCTCCGAGCAAGCGATGCGCGTCTGGATTGACCCCGCCAAACTGGAAGGTTTCCAACTCTCCAGCGCCCAAGTCATTGCCGCGATTCGTGCACAAAACGCGCAAGTTTCATCCGGCGCTATCGGCGACCTGCCTGGCATCGCAGGGCAGGGCATTACGGCGACAGTGACCGTTCGCGGACAACTCTCTACCCCGGAAGAGTTTGGCAACATCATTTTGCGCGCCAACACAACGGGCGCCGCTGTACGCTTGAAAGACGTTGCCCGGATTGAAATTGGCGGTCAGACCTATGCAACCACTGCGCGTTTGAATGGCCAGCCCGCGGCGGGTATCGGTGTTCAACTCTCGCCATCGGGCAATGCTTTAGCGGCAGCCACGTCCGTGCGCGCCAAGATGGAAGAGTTGTCAAAGTACTTCCCAGAAGGGATGACCTACTCCATCCCCTACGACAGCTCTAACTTCGTGAGCATCTCGATTACCAAGGTGGCACACACGCTGCTGGAAGCGGTGGCTTTGGTGTTCCTGGTGATGTTCCTGTTTCTGCAGAATTGGCGCTACACCATCATCCCCACGATTGTGGTCCCCATCGCTTTGCTGGGCACATTTGCCACGCTGCTGGCGCTGGGCTTTTCCATCAACGTGCTGACCATGTTTGGCATGGTGCTCGTGATTGGTATCGTCGTCGACGACGCGATTGTTGTGGTGGAAAACGTTGAGCGCATCATGAGCGAAGAGGGCCTTCCACCCAAAGAAGCCACACGCAAAGCCATGGGCCAAATCTCCGGGGCCATTATTGGCGTGACCGTGGTACTGATCTCCGTGTTTGTGCCACTGGCTTTCTTCTCTGGGTCCACCGGCAATATTTACCGCCAATTTGCTACGGTGATGGTGGCGTCTATTGGCTTCTCCGCCTTCATGGCCTTGTCGCTGACACCCGCGTTGTGCGGCACCTTGCTCAAGCCCGTAGAAGCAGGCCACCACTTGGAAGGTAAAGGCTTTTTTGCCTGGTTTAACCGAAATTTCGCCAAAGGCGCAAAACGCTATGAAAGCTTGGTGGGACGCATGCTTAACAAGGCTGCGCGCTACTTGGTAATTTATGCGGCCATCATTGCTGCCGTTGCGCTGCTTTACAACCGCTTGCCCACCTCTTTCCTTCCAGGAGAAGACCAAGGCACAGTGCTGGTGAACGTGCAGCTTCCTGCGGGTGCTACCGCTGAACGCACCGTGGAGGTCATGAAGCAAGTCGAAGGCTTTGTGCTCCAGCAGCCTGAAATAAGCAGCATGGTGAGCGTGATTGGCTTTAGCTTCTCTGGCCAAGGTCAAAACGCCGCGCTGGCATTTATTACCCTCAAGGACTGGAACGAACGAAGCGCCCCCGGGCAGCATGCCGATGCCGTTGCAGGCCGCATCATGGGTGCCATGATGGGAGTGCGCGATGCCTTCATTTTCGCGCTCAGCCCCCCTCCTATTCCTGAGCTGGGCGTGTCCTCAGGCTTTACGGTGCGCCTGCAAGACCGTGGCAGCTTAGGGCACGATGCCCTGGTGAATGCCCGCAACATGTTCTTGGGCATGGCGGCTAAAAGCCCCATCTTGTCCCAAGTGCGTCCTGACGGCCTGGAAGATGCGCCTCAAATCCGCATCGACATTGACCGTGACAAAGCGAATGCCTTGGGTGTCGGTTTTGACAGCATCAATACCGCGCTGTCAACAGCCATGGGCTCTGCCTATGTGAACGACTTCCCCAATCGCGGACGACTGCAACGCGTGGTGGTACAGGCCGATGCCCCATCCCGCATGCAGCCCGCCGATTTGCTCAAGATCACCGCACCCAACAGCAAGGGTGAGGCTGTTCCACTGTCTGCTTTTGCGACCGTGAACTGGGTCATGGGTGCACAGCAGACCGTACGCTACAACGGCTATCCGGCCATGAAGCTTTCCGGCGCTCCTGCAGCGGGCTACAGCACTGGCGAAGCCATGGCTGAAGTAGAGCGCATCGTTGCACAATTGCCTGACGGCTTCGGCTTTGAATGGACAGGCCAGTCCTACGAAGAAAAGCAAGCAGGTTCCCAATCACTGATCTTGTACAGCTTTGCCATCTTGGCGGTTTTCCTGTGCTTGGCCGCGCTGTATGAGAGCTGGACGATCCCTCTCGCAGTGATTTTGGTCGTGCCGCTGGGCGTGATTGGCGTGTTGCTGGCTACTTGGATGCGCGGTTACGCCAACGACGTGTATTTCCAAGTCGGCTTGATCACGGTGATTGGTTTGTCGGCCAAGAATGCGATCTTGATTATTGAGTTCGCCAAAGACTTGCAGGCCGAAGGCAAAGGCATTATTGAAGCTGCCTTGGAAGCCGCCCACCTGCGCTTCCGCCCCATCATCATGACCTCCTTGGCGTTCGGCCTCGGCGTTGTGCCATTGGCGATTGCTACGGGCGCCAGCTCGGCCAGCCAGCGTGCAATCGGCACGGGCGTGCTGGGAGGCATGTTCACCGGCACCTTGCTGGCGGTATTCTTTGTGCCCGTCTTCTTTGTCGTAGTGCGCACGCTGTTTAGCGACAAGCGCGCCACTCCCCCCACCCCAACGCCCTCCGCTGGCACAGCAGGAGCGGACCACCATGCCTAAGCATTTATCTTTGATGGCCCTGGCCGCCGCTGCGGCCTTGTCTGGCTGCTCACTCATCCCGAACTATGAGCGCCCTGCCGCTCCGGTCCCTGCGGCTTATACCCAGGCAGCGGCGGAAGGTGCGAGCTCCGCCATCGCTTGGCGTGACTATTTCACCGACCCGCGCCTGCAGCAGCTGATTGACTTGGCTTTGACCAACAACCGCGACCTGCGTATTGCCACGCTGAACTTGGAGCAAGCCCGCGCCCAATTCCAGATTCAGCGCTCTGCGCTATTCCCTAGCGTTGGAGGCATCGCATCGGCCAACCGTGGCAATAACCAAATCACTGGTGATCTGGGCAGCACCTTCACGGCAGGACTGGCGATATCCGCCTGGGAAATTGATTTTTTCGGGCGTATCAACAGCCTCAAAGAAGCGGCTTTGGCCCAGTACCTTGCGACCTATGAAGGCCGCAAGGCCTACGAGCTCACGCTGGTTACCAGCGTGGCGCAAGGCTGGCTGACCTTGATTGCAGATGAAGAATTGCTGGACATTTCACGCCGCACCGTGGAGACGCGCAAAGAATCCATCAAGCTGGCCAAGCTGCGCTTTGATGCGGGCTTTGCGTCGGAACTCGATTACCGCCAAGCAGAGTCTCTGACCGAATCCGCGCTGGCCACCTTTGCACAGCAGCAACGCCAACGTGCCTTGGATGAAAACGCGCTGGCGCTATTGCTGGGCCAGCAAGTGCCCGCCGACATTTTGGCCAGCATCACCGGCGCAAAGTTGGCCAACGTAGCACCCATGGCAGACATCCCTGCTGGCCTGCCGTCTGACCTGCTGGTGCGCCGGCCAGACATCCGCGCAGCCGAGCAGCAGCTCATCTCCGCCAATGCCAACATTGGTGCAGCACGTGCGGCATTCTTCCCCAGCATCTCGCTCACCGCACAGTACGGCAGCGTCAGCAATGAACTGTCCAATCTGTTCAAGTCTGGGACTTGGGGGTTTAACGTTGGGCCTACGCTCAATCTGCCCATCTTCACCGCTGGGCGCTTGAGCGCCAACCTGGCTTCTGCCAAAGCTGCGCGCGAAATCGCGGTGGCCCAGTATGAGAAGAGCATCCAGACAGGCTTCAAGGAAGTCTCAGACGCCCTGGCTGGCAGAACCACCTTGGCCGAGCAAGCACGCGCCCAAGCCGCACAGGCAGAGGCCGAGCGCAAGCGCTTTTACCTGTCGGATCTTCGTTACCGCAACGGCGTAGCCAGCTACCTGGATCTGCTGGATGCACAGCGCTCGCTGTTTGCACTGGAGCAAGCGGACGTTCAGGTGCGACTGGCGCAGCAACTCAACCAAATCAATCTGTACAAAGCATTGGGTGGCGGCTGGTCAGAAGCCAGCCTTGGCAAGCAAGAAGTCACCAATCGTTGAGTTGCGTCAACTCTGTACCACAGTGCACGCCAAACGGCCGCTGTGGCACAGAGTAAAAAATAGGCGCTCGATATAATCCGCCGTTGGTTTTTCCCGCCCCCGATAACCAGAGGACGCCATGAGCGACAAGCACCACGAAGAAGGCCACACCGGCCCCATCAAGAACTCCAAGCAACTGCTGATTACGGTTGTACTCGCTTTCATCTTGCCCGTGATTTTGATCATCGGCCTGGTGAACTTTGTGGGCTCCGCCCCCAAAACGGGTGCGGGCGTTGGCATGCATGAGCTGGCCCAGGCACAGCGCATTCAAAAGATTGGCTCTATTGAAATTCGTGATGCCAACCGCCCTCTGCGGGGTGGCGAAGACGTATACAAGGGCCAGTGCGCGGCATGCCACGCAACAGGCGTGTCTGGCGCACCCAAGTTTGGTGATGCTGCGGCATGGGCCCCCCGTTTGGGTCAAGGGTTTGAAGTCCTGGTGCAATCGGCACTGAAGGGCAAGAACGCCATGGCCCCCCAAGGTGGTGGCGAATTCAATGATCTGGAAATCTCCCGTGCCGTGGCTTTCATGGCGAACGCTGGGGGTGCCAACTTCCCCGAGCCACAGCCTGAAGCCAAAGAAGGCGACGCCAAATAAACGGCTGCCAATCCACGAAAAAAGGACCCTCTGGGTCCTTTTTTGTATGCGTGATGCGTGGCCTTGCTGGCACTAAACCTGTGCCTGGGCCTGCTGCGGGCTGCGCACAAAACCAAAACGCTGGGGCAGATCTGCCGCTGCAACATCCTCCATCTGCCAGACCCCAGCCTCCACGGCATCTGCCGCATGCACCACGTCTTGGGTGTGCACAATACCCAGCACGCCATCGCATTGCAGGTACACATGGCCGTACTCATCCATCAAGCATTGTTGTACCTGCTGCACAGGCTGACCCGTGTGCGCGACCACCGAGGCACCTGCATGAACACGCCACACCATGGGTGCGCTTTCTAACTCCACATAGACCCGTTGTGGGCCATTCTGAAAAAACCAATGGCCCTGGGCATTGGCTTCGTAATTGCGGCCTATAAACGCCAGCAGCTTCTCGTGCTCCAAGCGGCTGCCTTTGCTGTGTGGGAACAGGCCCTGCGCTTGGGTATCCGCATCACGCAGCCACCAATTGCCACGCATGTCCAGACCCAGCCAGCCCCAGCAGTCAGGCACATGGGGCCATTTGGCCAATGCTTGTTTTACGATGTCATCCATACCCACCTACCTTTGGTATTTGTCACGATGTAGCGCGCAAAGATAACCGCAACCCGCCTTGCTTTGCACGTCGTTGCCCTACATATTGCTACCATACCGGGCCCGCACAATACGGCCCATAGATCACACCAAGACAAGGGATTGAACATGAAGCGCCTGTTTGCGATTTTGCTCATGGCCACGGCACTCACGGGCTGCGGCTACAACGATTTCCAGCGCTTGGACGAAGACACCAAATCCAGATGGAGCGAGGTACTCAACCAGTACCAACGCCGGGCAGACTTGGTGCCCAACATCGTGGCATCGGTCAAGGGGGAAGCCAACTTTGAGCAAGAAACGCTGACCAAGGTGATTGAGGCACGCTCCAAAGCCACGTCGATCCAAGCCACCCCGGAGTTGATCAACGATCCCGCGGCCTTTGACAAATTTCAGCAAGCGCAAGGCGAGCTCTCCAGCGCCCTGTCACGCTTGATGGTGGTGGCCGAGCAATACCCGCAACTGCAAGCCAACCAAGCTTTCCGTGACTTGCGCGTCACGCTGGAAGGCACGGAAAACCGCATCACCGTGGCCCGGAATGCCTACATCCAATCGGTGCAGCAATACAACGTGCTCGCGCGCAGCTTTCCCACCAACCTGACAGGCATGGTGTTTGGCTACAAGGCCAAGCCCAATTTCACCGTGCAAAACGAAGCTGAGATTGCGCGCCCACCAACCGTGGACTTTGGCAACAAATAAAGCCCGGCGGCCTGGGGTGGCCGCCTTCCTCTTCAGGAACAAAATATGGCTTTTACGCACATCTGGCAAGCGCTAGCAGCTCTCTTTTTTGCACTTTTTGGGCCTGCGCACATGGCACTTGCGCAGCCCTTGCTGCCGGTGCCTGCGCTCACGGCACGCCTGATTGACCAAACGCACACCCTCACTGCGCAGCAGGCCACCACCATCGAGTCACGCCTGCGTACCATCGAGGAAAAATCAGGCTCTCAGGTCGTAGTGTTGATGGTGCCCACCACCGCGCCGGAAGACATTGCACCCTACGCACACCGCGTGGCCAGCACATGGAAGATTGGCCGCAAAGACGTGGGCGATGGCCTGCTGGTGGTGATCGCCAAAGATGACCGCCGCATGCGCATGGAAGTGGCCCGTGCCCTGGAAGGCGCCATCCCTGATTTGGCGGCATCACGCATCATTGAGCAGCAAATGGCGCCGCATTTCCGCCAAAACGACTATGCCGCAGGCATTTTGGCGGCCCTCGACCAGATCGCCGCACGGATTGCCGGTGAGCAGTTGCCGGCGCCCTCTGCGCCCGCCAGCCACAAGGCGGCAGGTGTGGACCTGGAAGGCGCAGCCATCTTTCTGTTTTTTGGGGTGATGGTGGTTGGCCCCATCATCCGCCGTATTTTCGGCAGCAAACTCGGCTCGCTCATCGTGGGCGGCGGCGCAGGTGTCTTGGCGTTCATGCTGACTGCCAGCATCTTCCTGGCCTTGGTGGCCGCAGTGGTGGCACTGCTGGTCACCTTGCTGGCCAACAGCTCCAGCGGTGGCGGTGGCCCCTATATAGGTGGTGGAGGCTCTGGCGGTGGCCGTGGTGGCGGGTTTGGCGGCGGTGGTGGTGGTTTCAGCGCTGGCGGCGGTGGCAGTTTTGGGGGCGGCGGCGCCTCAGGGAGTTGGTAGGTCATGGCAACACTGATGCAAAAACTCGCACGCCTGTGGCACCACCGCTGGAGCGAGGGCCAGGTAGACCGCACCTTCCCGCCCGAAGTCTTGCTAAGGCTAGAACGTGCTGTGACCACCAGCGAATCCTTACACACCGGGCAAATTCGCCTGTGCGTGGAAGGTGGCCTGCCCTACAGCTACATCTGGCGCGGTGCCAGTGCACGCGAACGGGCGGTGGCCCTGTTTGGCAAACTGCGCATATGGGACACCGAGCACAACAACGGCGTGCTGATTTATCTGCTGCTGGCCGACCACGCCATTGAAATCATTGCAGACCGTGCTGTAGCACGGGCCGTTGCTCAATCCACCTGGGATGCCTTGGTACAAGAGATGCAGCAATCTTTTCAAAACCATGCCTACGCCGACGGCATGGAGCGCACGCTGCAACGCGTATCTGGGCTGCTGGCCGAACATTTCCCGCGCGATACCCACAGCGCCCGTACACCCGCTGCGGATGCATTGCCGGATGCGCCCGTGGTGCAAGGGCGTTTTTTCAAAGACCGGTAAGTTCTTTTCACAACGGCGGCTGCATCCACTTACCAACTGCGGCCAAGCCTAGTGCTTGCGCATTTGCGCGGTGCAAGCCTGCAAAGAATTTTGCAGAAGCCGCGCTCAAACCTGCAGCGCAGGCAACCAGTCACGCCCCCACGGGGAATGCAGCCACACAAACGCCGTCACGTTCAGCCCAACCGTCAACCAGAAAATGCTTCGAAATTGCGCCTTGCTGCTTTTATGGCGCAACCACTGCTGCGCCAAGAGTGCGCCCGGCCAACCACCCAGCACAGCCAAACTGTGCAAAGTTGACTCGGGCGTGCGCCAGTGGCCCGCCTGGGCCGCTACTTTGTCTTTCCAGTAGGCGAAAAAAGCGATCAGGCTCATCACCGCATACAGCGAAGCCACCCAGCGCGGAACGCCCCACAGCAACGCCACCAGCAAAAACACTGCAACAAAAGCAAATATCGACAAGTAAGTGCCCGCTGCGGTAGTAGGGCTCACAGATTCGCTGCGTCGGCTACCCTGCGGTGCAGGCGCAGCAGCACGCCGTGACACTTTGGCACCGGTCGAGCGAACGCCTTGCCGCCACACCACTTGCTGGGCCCGCTTTTTCCCGTTGTCTATCCCTACCGCAAACTCCACACGCTGCCCCACATACGGCCGCGCTGGAGGCATGGGCTTTGGCTGAAATGCGCTGATGTGGACAAACATACGCTCACCACCTGCATCGGCCTGAATAAAACCAAAGCCACGTTGATCGTTCCACTCCACCAAGGTACCGAGATAAGGCATATGTACTTATAAAATGAGAGCAGCTTGCGCTTGCTCTGCCTTTACTTCAGTGACTTACAAAGCCAAATACTCTGTAAACGCTGCGCCAATAGCTTTGATTTTTATAGCGGGCATAAAAAAACCACCCGAAGGTGGCTTTTTTATCGGTAGACCGATCAGCGCTTGCCGCTGTACTTGCGCAGAGCCGCCATTTGGGCAGCCAGCACGGCCAGCTCGGACTGGGCCTTGGCCAGATCAACGTCATTGCTGGCGTTCTTCAAAGCCTGCTCCGCAGCCGCCTTGGCTTGCTGGGCTTTGTGCTCGTCCAAATCCTTGCCGCGGATCGCGGTGTCGGACAGCACGGTCACGCAGTTGGGTTGCACTTCCAAAATGCCACCGGCGACGAAGATGAACTCTTCGCTGCCATCGGGCAATTCGATGCGCACGGAACCGGGTTTGATGCGAGAGATCAGCGGAGTGTGCTTGGGCAAAATACCCAGCTCGCCTGCTTCACCGGGCAGCGCAACAAAGCGTGCGGCACCCGAGAAGAGGGATTCTTCGGCGCTGACCACATCAACATGGATAGTGTTCATCTTTGCTCCTAGAAAAGGTGGGACTGGGCTTGTTTGCTTGAAAAACCGAGGCTTGCACCTCGGTTGTCACGGCAAATTAAGCAGCCAGCTTCTTGGCCTTTTCGAAGGCTTCGTCGATGGTACCGACCATGTAGAAAGCCTGTTCGGGCAGGTGATCGCACTCACCGGCGCAGATCATCTTGAAACCACGGATGGTTTCTGCCAGAGGCACGTACTTACCAGGCGCGCCGGTAAACACTTCCGCCACGTGGAAAGGCTGCGACAGGAAACGCTGGATCTTACGAGCACGAGCTACGGTCAGCTTGTCTTCGGGAGCCAGTTCGTCCATACCCAGAATTGCGATGATGTCACGCAGTTCCTTGTAGCGCTGCAGCGTACCTTGCACTTGGCGAGCTACGTTGTAGTGTTCTTCGCCCACCACTTGGGGGTCCAGCTGGCGGCTGGTGGAGTCCAAAGGATCCACCGCAGGGTAGATACCCAGCGAAGCGATGTCACGCGACAACACCACGGTCGAATCCAAGTGAGCAAACGTAGTTGCTGGCGAAGGGTCAGTCAAGTCGTCTGCAGGCACGTACACGGCCTGGATCGAAGTGATCGAACCCACCTTGGTCGATGTAATACGCTCTTGCAGACGGCCCATTTCTTCGGCCAGTGTAGGCTGGTAGCCCACGGCGGAAGGCATACGACCCAGCAGCGCGGACACTTCGGTACCGGCCAGTGTGTAACGGTAGATGTTGTCCACGAAGAACAGCACGTCCTTGCCTTCGTCACGGAAAGACTCAGCCATAGTCAGGCCAGTCAACGCAACGCGCAGACGGTTTCCTGGAGGCTCGTTCATCTGACCGTAAACCATGGCTACCTTGGACTCGCCCAGGTTCTCTTGGTTCACAACGCCGGCATCCGACATTTCGTGATAGAAGTCGTTACCTTCACGGGTACGCTCACCCACACCAGCGAACACCGACAGACCGCTGTGGGCCTTGGCGATGTTGTTGATGAGTTCCATCATGTTCACGGTCTTGCCCACACCGGCACCACCGAACAGACCCACCTTACCGCCCTTGGCGAAGGGGCAGACCAAGTCGATCACCTTGATACCGGTTTCCAGCAGTTCTTGCGAAGGCGACAGTTCGTCGTACGCAGGAGCCTTACGGTGGATAACGGCGGTGTGTGTTTGGTCCACAGGGCCACGTTCGTCGATGGGGTTACCCAGCACGTCCATAATGCGACCCAGGGTGGCCTTACCCACGGGCACGGTGATACCGGTACCTGTGTTGGTCACCATCAGGCCACGCTTCAGACCGTCGGAAGAGCCCAGTGCAATGGTACGGACGATGCCGTCACCCAGCTGCTGCTGCACTTCCAGGGTCAGTGCCGAGCCTTCCAGCTTCAGGGCGTCGTACACCTTGGGCATCTGGTCGCGAGGGAACTCAACGTCCACCACAGCGCCGATACATTGAACAATCTTGCCTTGTACTTGAGCCATTCTTTGCTCCAATCTGTATATCTGTTAAAGCCGATTACACAGCGGCAGCGCCGGCCACGATTTCCGACAACTCGGTCGTAATCGCTGCTTGACGCGTCTTGTTGTAGACCAGCTTCAACTCGCTGATGACGTTGCCCGCGTTGTCGGTCGCGGCCTTCATGGCCACCATGCGCGCCGATTGCTCGGACGCCATGTTTTCCGCAACTGCCTGGTACACGAGAGACTCTACGTAACGCACCAGCAGATCATCGATCACGCTTTGTGCGTCAGGTTCGTAGATGTATTCCCACGATGCACCCGTCTTTTCGGCTTGCATTTGCTCGTTCGACAATGGAAGCAGTTGCTCCACCACCGACTCTTGCTTCATGGTGTTGATGAATTTGGTGTAGCTCAGGTACACCGCATTCAACTTGCCTTCAGCGTATTGGTCCAACAGCACCTTGACCGGCCCAATGAGCTTTTCAAGGTGGGGCTGATCGCCCAGTGCTGTGGCTTGAGAGACCACCTTGGCACCAATACGGTTCAGGAACGCCAGTCCCTTGCTGCCAACGGCCACGGTCTCAGCCGAAACGCCTGCATCTTGCAGTTCACGCAACTTGTTGGTGACGACACGCAACACGTTGGTGTTCATGCCGCCGCACAACCCCTTGTCGGTCGTCACCACGATGACGCCGGCTTTCTTTGCATCCGCATGCAATTGCATGAACGGATGCACGTACTCGGGGTTGGCTTCGCCAAGATGGGCTGCAATGTTGCGGACTTTTTCGCTATATGGACGGGCAGCCAGCATCCGTTCCTGCGCTTTGCGCATTTTGGATGCAGCCACCATTTCCATGGCTTTGGTGATCTTCTTGGTGTTTTCCACCGATTTGATCTTGCCGCGTATTTCCTTGCCTGCTGCCATGATGGCTCCTCGTCCGGATTAAGCGAAGGACTTCTTGAACGCTGCCACTGCGGCGTTCAATTCAGCTTCGTCCTTGCCTTCCTTATCGAAAGCACGCTTTTCGTTCAGACGATCGAGCAAAGCACCATGGCTGGTCTTCAGGAACTGGTGCAGACCAGCTTCGAAAGGCAGCACTTGCTTGACTTCGATATCGTCCATGAAGCCCTTGTTCACGGCAAACAGCGAAGCAGCCATCAGCGCAGTGTTCAGCGGCGAGTACTGGGCTTGCTTGAGCAATTCCGTCACACGAGCGCCACGGTCCAGTTGCTTGCGGGTTGCATCGTCCAGGTCGGAAGCGAACTGTGCAAAAGCAGCCAGTTCACGGTACTGTGCCAAGTCGGTACGGATACCGCCGGACAGGCCCTTCACCACCTTGGTCTGCGCAGCACCACCGACGCGAGACACCGAGATACCGGCGTTGATCGCAGGACGGACACCAGCGTTAAACAGGTTGGTTTCCAAGAAGATCTGGCCGTCGGTAATCGAAATCACGTTCGTAGGAACGAAAGCGGACACGTCGCCAGCTTGTGTTTCGATGATGGGCAGCGCTGTCAAGGAACCTGTCTTGCCCTTGACTTCACCCTTGGTGAAGGCTTCGACGTAGTCGGCGTTCACACGCGCGGCACGCTCGAGCAGACGCGAGTGGAGATAGAACACGTCGCCAGGGAACGCTTCACGTCCTGGTGGGCGACGCAGCAGCAGCGAAACTTGACGGTAGGCCACAGCTTGCTTGGACAGATCGTCATACACGATCAGCGCATCTTCACCGCGGTCACGGAAGTATTCGCCCATCGTGCAACCCGAGTAGGCCGACACGTACTGCATGGCAGCAGATTCAGAAGCGGTAGCAGCCACCACGATGGTGTATTCCATCGCACCAGCTTGCTCCAGCGCACGTACCACGTTCTTGACGGAAGAGGCCTTTTGACCAATCGCCACGTAGATACAGGTAACGCCTTGACCCTTTTGGTTGATGATGGCGTCGATCGCAACAGCGGTCTTACCAGTCTGGCGGTCACCAATGATCAGCTCGCGCTGACCACGGCCCACGGGAACCATGGAGTCGATGGACTTGATACCGGTTTGCAGAGGCTGATCCACGGATTGACGTGCGATCACACCAGGCGCAACCTTTTCGATCACGTCGGTCATCTTGGCATTGATGGGACCCTTGCCGTCGATAGGCTGGCCCAGTGCATTCACCACGCGGCCGATCAGTTCGGGGCCAACGGGTACTTCCAAGATACGGCCGGTGCACTTCACAGTGTCACCTTCAGCAATGTGGGTGTACTCACCCAAGATCACTGCACCGACGGAATCACGCTCCAGGTTCAGCGCCAAGCCGTAAGAAGGCTGGCCATCTGCCGAAGCGGGGAATTCCAACATTTCGCCTTGCATCACGTCCGATAGGCCGTGCACGCGAACGATACCGTCAGTCACAGACACCACAGTGCCTTGATTACGGATATCGGCGCTAGCTTCCAGCCCTTCGATGCGGCTCTTAATCAGTTCAGAAATTTCTGCGGGATTGAGTTGCATGACTCTTTCCTTCTTTCTTTTGGTTAGCCGAGACCTCAATCCGCTTACGCAGTGAGGGCCGCTTTCATTTGTTCCAGACGAGCCTTAACGGAGGTGTCCAGCACCTCGTCGCCCACCACCACACGAACACCGCCAATCAAAGATGCATCGATCTTGACGGACAGATTCAGCTTGCGGCCGAAACGCTTTTGCAGCGCAGCGCTGATGTCGTTCAGAGCAGCATCCTCTACGGGGAAAGCGCTGTAAACGATAGCGTCGGACGAGCCATTGAGGCGGTTTACGATGCCGCGGAACTGCACAGCCACTTCAGGCAGCGCGTCCAGGCGACCGTTTTCAATGATGACGCGCAGGAAATTGCGAGCGGCATCGGGCAAAGCCGAACGGGCCACACCAGTGATGACATCGAGCACTTGCTCGACCGTCACCTTGGGGTTATCGGCCAGTTGACGCAATTGCGGATCAGCGGCAATCGCCGCCAGTTCCTCCACCCAAGCGACAGTGCTATTCAAGTCAGCTCCGTTGGAGCTGGCTTTGAACAATGCTTCAGCGTAAGGGCGGGCAATGGTGGCGAGTTCTGCCATTTTGCTTTCCTTACAGCTCTGTCTTCAGGCGGTTGAGCAGATCAGCATGAACGCCAGCATTGACTTCCTTGCGGAGGATTTGCTCAGCGCCCTTCACAGCCAATGCAGCCACTTGCTCACGCAGGGCTTCACGGGCAGCAATGGCTTGCTGTTCAGCTTCGGCGCGGGCAGCAGCAACAATTTTGTTGCCTTCTTCTGTCGCGCGGGCCTTGGCTTCTTCAACGATGGCCTGGGCGCGGCGATCGGCGTCCGCAAGCCGCGATGCTGTCTCGTTGCGTGTCTGAACCAATTCCTGCTCGACGCGCTTGTTAGCAGCGCTCAGCTCGGTCTTGGCCTTGTCAGCAGCAGCGAGGCCATCGGCGATTTTCTGGGCTCGCTCATCCAACGCCTTCGCAATCGGGGGCCACACGAACTTCATCGTGAAAAGCACCAAGATCAGGAAGACGATGCACTGAACGAACAGGGTCGCGTTAATACTCACGGCAACACCTTTCTTTCTAGGGCGTTGATCGGAGCTTAGGCCAGTACGAAGGGGTTGGCGAAAGCGAACAGCAGGGCGATAGCTACACCGATCAGGAAAGCAGCGTCGATCAGACCAGCCAAGATGAACATCTTGGTTTGCAGTTCGTTGATCAGCTCAGGCTGGCGAGCCGAGGATTCCAGGAACTTACCGCCCATCAGCGCGATACCGATCGAAGCGCCGATAGCGCCCAAACCAACGATCAGACCACAAGCCAGAGCGACGAGACCGAGAATGTTTTCCATGATGACTCCTAGGGATTAAAGGAAAGTTGAAGTTGAAAGGGAAAGGTCAGTGGGCTTCATGCGCCTGGCCGAGGTAAATCAGCGTCAGCATCATGAAAATGAAGGCCTGCAGGGTAATGATCAGAATGTGGAAGATCGCCCAGATAGAGCCTGCAATGATGTGCCCCACAGGGAGCAACACACCAGAGAGAGACATGGCAGCCGCACCACCCATCAGGGCAATCAGGCAGAACACCAACTCACCAGCGTACATATTGCCGAACAGTCGCATACCGTGCGAAACCGTCTTGGCAACATATTCAATGATCTGCATCAGCAGATTCACTACGCCCAAGATCAGGGCGAAGATAGGATTCTTGGAGGTGCCGAAGGGTGCTGTGACCAATTCATGGGCCCAGCCACCAGCGCCCTTGATCTTGACGCTGTAGTAGAAGCACAGCAGCAGCACGCCCGTCGACAAACCCAAGGTGGTCGACAGGTCAGCGGTGGGCACAACACGCAAGTAAGCGTGCGAGTCACCCTGCGCGGTCTGCCACAGCATGGGCAGCAAGTCCACGGGCAGCAAGTCCATGGCGTTCATCAGGAAGATCCAGACAAACACGGTCAGCGCCAAAGGAGCGATGAACTTGCGCGATTCTGCGTTATGAATATTGGCCTTGGCCTGGTTGTCCACCATCTCCACCAGCAACTCCACAGCTGCTTGGAAGCGGCCAGGAACACCAGCAGTCGCCTTACGAGCGGCCAGCCACAACACGAACAAACCGATCACGCCGCAGATCACGCTGACGGCGACGGAGTCCAGGTTCACCACCGAGAAGTCGATGATGGAGTTCTGCTTGATATTTTGCAGGTGCTGCAAGTGGTGAACAATGTATTCACTTGCGGTTGGAGCGTGCGCGTCGGCTGCCATCGGTGAACTCTTCTCTCAATTCAATCGGTTTTTCGGACACTGGCTCGTCCTGTAATCAGAACCAACCAGTACGTTTTCATTGTTACAACCATTCCCGCCAGCAACGCCAGCCAATGCAGGTTTGGCACCAAGAAGTGCGCTGCAGCCAGCATGGCAATGCAGAGCACCAACTTGACAAACTCCCAGGCAAAAAGCCTTGCGATCGCACCCGGTGCATTCGCCGCCCTACCGCTATTGCGCGCCACACCTCGGGCAAACAACGCTGCAGGCACCACAATGGCCAGCGCACCATAAGCGGCTGACCATCCGGCGGCACGACCCGCTATCCACCACGCCACCAGCGCAACCACGGCGCCCATCAGCACCTGCACCACCAAAATGCGCCACATGGACATCTTGGGCTGCCGTTTGCGCCACGCTGCTGCCTCTTGAGGCGTCAGGGGCTTGATTTGCGGCTCTTCGTCCTCAAATTCCGATTCAGGGGCTTGATGGTTCATGTATTCAGCGAGCCAAAACTCAAATCGGAATTTTTACAAAGCCTCTGATTATACGTAGAAACCCGTTTTGCACTTACGTCCTCTGACATCCTTTGGGGGTTTTCACGGACAATTCCACCTTTAGGTGTCTGAAGATCCCCACAAGATGCGGGTTTGCACGCTTGCAATACGCAGCTTTCACGCGCTAGGCAGTGGCATAACCAGCCACACGACCAGCGGCGCAACCATAGCGCACAATGGCCCTTCCTCCAAGCAAAAACCTTTGCTTTTAACTGCATCATTACCATGTCTGATACATCCGCTAGCACCGATCCCCGCAAGGACTCGCTGATTGAATACCCCAGCCTGTTTCCCATCAAAGTGATGGGCCTGCACGCGGATGACCTGGTGCACAACATCACCAAGCTGGCCAAAGAATTTGACCCTTTCTTTGACGCGACGACGGTTGAGTTGCGCCCCAGCAGCACCGGCAAATACCTGGGCGTGACGATCACCATCACAGCCACCAGCCGCGAACAGCTCGACGACCTGTACCGCGCCTTGACCAGCCACCCCATGGTCAAGGTGGTGCTTTGAGCGGCAACCACCTTCCCGCGCTGGATGCACGCCTGCTGGGCCGCGTGGACTATGCGGCCTGCAACATCGCCATGCAAACATTCACCGCCCACCGCGACGCCAGCACGGCTGACGCGCTGTGGCTGTGCGAACACCCCCCCACCTTCACCCAAGGCTTGGCGGGCAAACCCGAGCACGTGTTGGTTGCGGGCGATATTCCCGTGGTTGCCACCAACCGCGGCGGCCAGGTGACCTACCACGGCCCCGGGCAAGTGGTGGCCTACCCGCTGCTGGATTTGCAACGCCTGGGCTACTTCGTCAAAGAGTATGTCTACCGCCTGGAAGAGGCCGTGATTCGCACCTTGGCGCACTACGGCGTGACTGGCCACCGCGTGGCGGGCGCACCCGGTATTTATGTGCGGCTGGACGATCCGCGCAGCCATGCCGCACTGGAGCAGCGCCCGCAGCACCGCGCGCCCGGCAGTGCGGCGCCGCAACCTGACTTCACCGGGCTGGGCAAGATTGCAGCGCTGGGCATCAAAGTAAGTCGTCACTGCACCTACCACGGCGTGGCCCTGAATGTGGCCATGGACTTGAGCCCCTATCACCGCATCAACCCATGCGGGTATGCCGGCATGGCGACCGTGGATCTTTCTACAATCGGCGTCCAGACAACCTGGAACGAAGCGGCCCAAGTGTTTGGCAACCAGCTGATCACCCGCCTCGCGCCCTGAGACAACACACCATGAGCAGCAACGAAGTCGTGCGCGAAGCGCAGTCCGCCGAAAACTACAACCCGCTGGCCAAGCAAAAAGCGGCTGCCAAGCTCTCGCGCATTCCCGTGAAAGTGGAGCAGGCCGAAGTGCTCAAAAAGCCCGAGTGGATCCGCGTCAAGGCGGGCAGCCCCACCACACGCTTCTACGAGATTAAGGACATCCTGCGCGAGCAGAAGCTGCATACAGTGTGCGAAGAAGCCAGCTGCCCCAACATTGGCGAATGCTTTGGTAAGGGCACGGCCACCTTCATGATCATGGGCGACAAGTGCACACGCCGCTGCCCGTTCTGCGACGTGGGCCACGGCCGCCCCGACCCGCTGGACGTGGATGAGCCGCGCAAGCTGGCCGAGACCATCGCCCGCCTGCGCCTGAAGTACGTGGTGATTACCAGCGTGGACCGCGACGACCTGCGCGATGGTGGCTCGGGCCACTTTGTGGAGTGCATCAAGCAAACCCGCGCACTGTCGCCCACCACCCAGATCGAAATTCTGGTGCCC
Organism: Comamonas jiangduensis; assembly: GCF_030162955.1. Classification (NCBI taxonomy): domain Bacteria; kingdom Pseudomonadati; phylum Pseudomonadota; class Betaproteobacteria; order Burkholderiales; family Comamonadaceae; genus Comamonas; species Comamonas jiangduensis. The sequence goes on along the minus strand of NZ_JARXOV010000004.1, from coordinate 201,324 downwards.
GACTTCCGCGGCCGCGATGACCGCGCGCTGGAAATCCTGAAGGCTGCGCCGCCCGATGTGATGAACCACAACCTGGAAACCATCCCGCGCCTTTACAAGGAAGCGCGCCCGGGTTCGGATTACCAGTTCTCGCTGAACCTGCTCAAGAAGTTCAAGGCCCTGCACCCGAATGTGCCGACCAAGAGCGGTCTGATGGTGGGCCTGGGCGAGACAGACGAAGAAATTCTGGAAGTGATGCGCGACATGCGCGCCCACGACATCGAGATGTTGACGATTGGCCAGTACCTGGCGCCCACCAACAGCCACCTGCCCGTGCGCCGCTACGTGCACCCCGACACCTTCAAGATGTTCGAGGCAGAGGCCTACAAAATGGGCTTTAGCCACGCGGCCGTCGGCGCCATGGTGCGCTCCAGCTACCACGCCGACCAGCAAGCCCACGCCGCGGGCGTGTAAAACGCAGCCCTGCCGCCGTCCTACAGCGGGCAACAAAAAAGCAACCCGAGGGTTGCTTTTTTAATAGCTGCTTGCGCTGGTGAAATCTTCATTTCACAGTGTTTTGATATTGAAAGCTAATGCACACAAGCGCTGATAGCTCACATTTTTCAAAACCCATTGCTTCATCATCAAAAAATGCGTGGCTAACCGGGAAAACCGCTGGCTGGCAAAAAACGACTCACAAGCCGGACAGGCTTGCTTGTCGCCCCACGATGAAACATAAACCACTGCAGTCCCTTGGAGTTCCCCCACCAGAGCAAGTTTGCGAGACTCAGTGCTGCGAACTATAACACTGAATGAGAATTAATCTCAAATAGTTTGTTTGCCCGAATGGCTTTTTTCGCTGCGCGGTCAGCTCGCCGCTGCCAGCACGTCTGCGGGAACATCCGCCTGCAGCACGGCCTGCGCCCACGGCTGCAGCTTGCGCGTGTCGGCGCGCAGCACCTCTTGCTTCACGCTCAGAATTTGCGCCGGGTGCATGGAGAAGCTGCGCAGCCCCAACCCCAGCAGCAAACGCGTCATGCTGGTGTCGCCCGCCATTTCGCCGCAGACGCACACCTGCTTGCCCATGTCATTGGCCGCTTCAATCACTTGCGCCACCAAGCCCAGCACCGCCGGGTGCAGCGGGTCGTACAGGTGCGCCACCGCTTCGTCCGCCCGGTCAATCGCCAGCGTGTACTGAATCAGGTCGTTGGTGCCAATCGATACGAAATCAAAGTGCTTGAGCAGACTGCGCACCATGATGGCGGCCGCAGGAATTTCAATCATGGCCCCCAGCTGCACCGCCCCGTAGGCGGCGCCCCGCGCATCCAGCTCAGCCTGCGCCAGTTTGACTTGCGCCACGATGCTGTGCGCCTCATGCTGGTGCGAGACCATCGGAAACAGCAAATGCACTTTGCCAAACGCCGCCGCCCGCAAAATAGCGCGCAACTGGGTGCGGAACATGGCCGGTTCCGCCAGGCTCCAGCGAATGGCACGCAGCCCCAACGCAGGGTTGAGTGACGTCTCTTTGAAGCCCTTGTCCAGGGGTTTGTCAGCCCCCACGTCGATGGTGCGAATGGTGACGGGCAAGCCTTGCATGCCATCCACTGCGGCCTTGTAGGCCTCGAATTGCTCTTCCTCGCCCGGCAACTTGCCTTCGCGCCCCATGAACAAAAATTCGCTGCGGAACAAGCCCACGCCCACCGCCCCCGCGCGCACGGCCGCGGCTGCATCGCTGGGCTGCTCAATATTGGCCAGCAACTCAACTTTCTGCCCGTCCAGCGTCACCGAGGGGGTGTGGCGCAAGCGCGCCAAGCGCTCGCGCTCCAGCACATCTTGCCGTTGGCGAAAGCGGTATTCCTCCAAGATGATGGGAGACGGGTCGACCAGCACAATGCCCGCATTGCCATCAATGATGATCCAGTCATCTTGGCGAATGAGCTGGCTGGCAGCGCGCGCCCCGACGACAGCGGGAATGTCCATGCTGCGCGCAACGATGGCGGTGTGGCTGGTTTTCCCCCCCACCGCCGTCACAAAGCCAGCAAACACACTGCGCTTGAACTGCAACATATCGGCCGGCGACAGGTCTTGCGCCACCAGCACCAGCGGGGCATCGGCCATGCCATCCAGCACGGGTTGCACCGCATCAGCAGCGGGCTCCGGCGGTTGCGCCACCGGGCATGCCGGGGCGCCCCGCATGTAGCGCAAGATACGGTCCGCCACCTGCTCCAAGTCGGCCTTGCGCTCGCGCAGGTAGGGGTCTTCCATTTCATCGAACTGGCGCGAGATTTGTTCCAGCTGCGTCATCAACGCCCATTCCGCGTTGTACAGGCGCTCGGAAATCCAGTGCCGCACGCCGGCCGCCAGCACCTCGTCTTGCAGCAGCATGAGGTGAACTTCCAGCAGTGCGGCCAGCTCGCCGGGCACATCGCCCGGAAGGTCGCTCATCAACCGCTGCAGCTCATCCACCACCGCGTTGCGAGCGGTGCGCGCACGCGCAATTTCTGCTTCGATTTGCGAGGACTCGATGAAATAGTGGCGCACTTCCATGCGGCTGGAAGCCACCACCACGGCACGCCCAATGGCAATGCCCCGCGAAACCGCCAACCCATGGATGGCAAATGTCATGCACTGATCCTTTTCAACTGTGCGCCAAGCAGCGCAAAGTGAGGCATCCCTGGCAGCGCCCAGCTACAGCGCTGCTGCACCGCCGTGTGTTACTGGCCTTCGCCAAACTTGTCGTTGATCAAGGCAACCAGCGCGTCCAGGGCTTCTTGCTCCTGGGGGCCGTCGGTTTCCAGCTCCACCACCGAGCCCATGCCGGCTGCCAGCATCATCACACCCATGATGCTTTTGGCGTTGATGCGGCGCTCGCCCTTGCTCATGAACACATCGCACGGGAAGCTGCCCGCCAGCTTGGTCAGCTTGGCCGAGGCGCGGGCGTGCAGCCCCAATTTATTGCTGATGGTGATCTCTGTCTTGACCATGTTCTTTCCGGGAATTCTGGTTTTGAGGTGCCCCACCACCACCGACTTGCAGCATGCCTTGCTGCCCCCCTGCCAGGGCGCGCGCAGTTTGCTGCTCCAACGGTTCATGCCGGTAGCAAATGGCGCGCAGCAACATGGGCAAATTGACACCAACCAGCAAGCGTGCGGGCGTGCCTTCCACCAAGCGGTGCGCCACATTGCTGGGCGTTGCACCAAACACATCGGCCAGCACCAGCGTGCGTGCCGCGCCGCTGTGCGCCAGCAAGGTCTGTGCAGCGGCCAGGGTTGCTTCGGGGCTTTCATGGGGCGGAACGTCCAGCACACTGACGTCATCGCCACAGTCTGCAAAAACGTGCAACGCGCATTCGCGCAGCGCATGCGCCAGGGGCGCGTGGGCAATCAACAGGATGTGGTTGGCGGTTGTGGTCATGGGCTTTGTTTTCCGTAGCCATTATGGCGCGGCGGCACGGCCCAAGCCCTGGGCATAAGCCTGTATGGCAGTCAGCCACACTGGTTGATTGCGTTATTTCAAGATAATGCTGTTGAAGAAGGTATTGGCCGTCTGGTGATAGGCCTTGGGCGCATAAATCACCGCGTGGTAGATGCGCGCTTTGTTGCCTTCTTGGCGGGCAAACCAGACACCGTGGGTGGTCACCGTCCAGCCTGCGCGCCCGACGCCCTGCACAGTGGCGCGGATCGAGCGGGGCAAGTCCATCGCACCAGCGGGCACAAACTGCGCTCCGCTTTTGGCGCCATCGCCATCGACTGCATCAAACTGCGAGAGCACCGCCACTTCCCAAAACGCCAGCGCATCGTCGGCCTGCGCTGCATCATTCAACACCCACTGCGACATGGCGAACGTGGAGTCCACCGCATCACAGCCCATCATGCTGACGGGGACACTGCCAATCTCCATGCCAAAATCGACCGGTGTGCGCGCAAACTCTGGCGCACAGGGGAAGCGCATTTCCAGCCCGGCCTCATCCCATGACACAGATTGCCACGGCATCTCTGGCTCTTGGCTGCCACACGCGGACAACACCAGCGCGGTGGCAGCCGCCGCGGCGTAACGCATCAGGGTTTGAATCTTGCTCATAGCTGCATTATCGGCAGCGCTGCACCAAACTGGATAGCGAACTTTTACCGATCCGCTCACTCCTAGAGAACTACACGCCGCGTGGGCTTGGCCCAGCGCTGTGCTTCGCAACTTGGCAAACTTGGCAAAATAGCAAGCTATGGCAATCAAACACATCGTGGCAGGCGTTGCGCTTGCAGCATTCGCGGGCTTAGGCGCCTATGTCTACGTGGGCGAGGGTGCGCAGGCGGCACCGTCTTCTCATTTTGTGCTGCTCGACGGCTCCAGCAAAAGCACCCAAGATCTGCAGGGCAAAGTCACCCTGGTGAACTTCTGGGCCACCAGCTGCGTCACCTGCGTGGCGGAAATGCCCGACATCATTGCCACCCACAACAAATACAAAGACAAGGGTTACGACACCCTGGCCGTGGCCATGCAGTACGACCCACCCAGCTACGTGGTGAACTTTGCCCAGTCGCGCCAGCTACCATTCAACGTCGCGCTGGACAACACCGGCAACATTGCCAAAGCCTGGGGCGATGTGAAGCTGACCCCCACCACCTACATCGTCAACAAGCGCGGCGAGATCGTCAAAACCTATATTGGCGCACCCAACTTTGAGGAGCTGCACCAGTTGATTGAAAAACTGCTGGCGCAAACCTAGGCCTGTACCCAGCCAAGCGCCATCGTCATAAAAAAGAGAGCTGCCAGCGCATACCTTGCAATGGTTTCAACGCATTAATGCTTTGAAACCCAGCAAAATCAAGCGCTATCAGCTCTCTTTTTGACTGACAAACCCAGGGACTGTGCCCTGCGGGCGGTGCTTAGCGGTTACGGAAAGCGTCGTGGCAGGCCTTGCAAGTTTGCGCAGCAGGGCCAAAGGCGGCTTTCAGCTGTGCCAAATCACCGGTCTTGGCCGCTGCGGCCAACTTGCCGGCTTCTGCCACAAACTTGTTGGCATGCTCATCAAACTTGGCCTTTTGCGACCAGGCCTCAGGCTTGGTCTTGCCACCTTCGGTGCCCGCGCCAAACGCTTGCCAAGGCAATGCAGCAATGGTTTCCAGCACTGCGCCATTTTGTTTGGCCAAGTCTGCGTTAAATTCTGCGCGGCCATTGGCCATGGCGCCCAAGCTGCCAAAGTGCTGGCTCATCACGAACAGCGAACTTTGGCGGTATTTGACGGCATCTTCTGATTTGCCAAACTTCAGCGTATCGGCTGAAGCAGAGACACCGACCAACGCGGCAGACAGTGCCAAAACTGCGGTGGCGAGGCTTTTCACTTGCATGGGGAACTTCCTTTCTTGCTATAAAACTGAGCGACATAGTTGCTCTGACCGTAGGGAGTATCGCTGGGCGAACCCGGTTCCCCAAGCGTTCTGCCTTTTTTTGATGCACCGCAGCAACCCATCACCTCTTGTACGTACATTCACCATCTTATGAGCACCACCCACACCCCTCGCCTGCGTATCTGGGACCTGCCGACCCGTTTGTTCCACTGGCTGCTTGCCGCAAGCATCATCGCCTTGGTGGTCACCGCCAAGGTGGGCGGCAACGCCATGGAGTGGCATTTGCGCTTGGGCCACGTGGTGCTGGCGCTGCTGCTTTTTCGCGTGGTCTGGGGCTTTGCGGGGGGCTACTGGTCGCGCTTTAGCACCTTCATCCCCAGCCCGACACGCTTGGTGCGCTACCTCCAAGGCCAAGGCACTGCGGCAGACAAAGCGGGCCACAACCCCTTGGGCGCCCTGTCGGTGATTGCCATGCTCCTCATCTTGGCTGGGCAGGTAGGTACAGGACTGGTGAGCGATGATGAAATCGCTTTTGCGGGTTCGCTGGTGCGCTTTGTGTCAGGCGACACCATTGCCTGGGCCACCAGCTGGCACAAAAGCTGGGGGCAGTGGCTGGTGTATGCGATTGTGGGGCTGCACATCGCCGCCATCGTGGGCTACAGCGTGTTCCGACGCGAAAAGCTGGTGCCTGCCATGCTGCACGGCGACAAACCCGACCTCCCCCAAGACCTCCCTGCCAGCCGCGATGGCTGGGGTGCCGTGCTGCCCGCTGCATTCTTTGCCGCCGCATGTGCCGTCATGGCTTATTGGGTATGGACGCGGGCGACATCGTTCTAACCCTATGCACCTGATGCCCTTGCGGGGCTACACTGAGGGCTTGTTCTTCTTTGCTTGAGCACACTTGTTTTGACTGTGGATCCGCATTGTGTGGCAATTGATGTCGCCACCTCCGCCCAAGACATGGCCATCGCCGCCCAACTGTTTCGCGAATACGCAGACAGTTTGGGGCTTGACTTGGCCTTTCAGAACTTTGACAACGAACTGGCCCAGCTCCCTGGCGACTACGCTGCCCCGCGCGGCGCCTTGCTTCTGGCCTATGTCGACGGCGCACTCGCTGGCTGCTGCGCGCTACGGCCACTTGATAACGCAGACATCCCCAACGCCGCAGAGATGAAGCGCCTGTATGTGCGCCCCGCCTTTCGCGGCTTTGGCTTGGGGCGCCAACTGGCCGAAACCATTCTCGATGCGGCGCGCCAAGCAGGTTATACCAGCGTCCTGCTGGACACACTGGACGATATGGAAGCTGCGCGCAATCTCTACGCAGATTTGGGTTTTCAGAGCATCGAGCCCTACTATCACAACCCCATTCCCGGGGCCCACTACCTCAAGGCTGATATTTACTGAGCTTTGTGCAGCCATGAAAAAAGCGCTGCCTTGGCAGCGCTTTTTTGTACAGAACACCCGAAGATCAGGCCTTGGCTTGCGCCAGCAAAGTAGCCGCATCCGAGACTTCAAACTTGCCCGGACCTTCCACGTTCAGCGTCACCACCTTGCCATCCTTGATCAGCATGGAGTAGCGATTGCTGCGCAGACCCAGACCCTTGCCATTCAGATCCAGCGTCAGGCCCAAAGCCTTGGCCAGCGCTGCATCGCCATCGGCAATCATACGCACCTTGCCGCCAGCCTTTTGTTCACGGCCCCAAGCGCCCATCACAAAGGCGTCATTGACCGCCACGCACCAGATCTCGTCCACGCCCGCGGCCTTGAAAGCATCAGCCTGCTGGATGTAACCAGGCAGGTGGCTGACCGAGCAAGTGGGGGTAAATGCACCAGGCACCGCAAACAACGCGATGGTTTTGCCAGCTAACGCAGCAGGCAGCTCTACGGGGTTGGGGCCAATGCTGCAGCCATTGCCCTCCACTTCCACGTATTCCATCAACTTCACTGCGGGCAGTGCATCTCCAACTTTAATCATGAGTGTCCTCCAATGTGGTTTGAATCGCTTGGGTGTTCACTGGCTGCGCACACGATATGTCGAGCCTGAAAACAAAAAAGCGACCCACATTGTGGGTCGCTTTTCAAGACTATGCAGTCAAAGCGGTTGAACGCTTAAACCAGTGCAGCCTTTTGCACCAAGCGGGTTGCAACCCAGTTCTTGGTCTTGGACAGAGGACGGCTCTCGGTGATTTCGATGGTGTCACCCATCTTGAATTCACCTTGCTCGTCGTGTGCATGGTACTTGCTCGACTTGATCATGATCTTGCCGTAGATGGGGTGCATCACGCGACGCTCCACCAACACAGTCACAGTCTTTGCGCGCTTGTCGCTCACCACCTTGCCAATCAAGGTGCGCTTGAGGGATGTTTTAGCTTCCGTCATGTCGGCTCCTTACTTGGCGGCTTGCTTTTCAGCAAGGATGGTCTTGGCACGAGCGATATCGCGGCGAGTAGCCTTCAATGTCGCAGTGTTGCCCAGTTGTTGCGTGGCTTTTTGCATACGCAGACCGAAGTGAGCCTTTTGCAAGGACTTCACTTCAGCTTCCACAGCGGCGACGTCTTTTTGGCGGAGTTCAGCAGCTTTAGTCATGTTGATTCTCCTTATTCACCAATGTGACGCGACACGAATGTCGTACGCAGAGGCAGCTTTGCAGCGGCCAGACGGAACGCTTGGCGTGCCAGCTCTTCAGGAACACCCACGATTTCGTAGATGATCTTGCCGGGCTGGATTTCGGCCACGTAGTACTCGGGGTTACCCTTGCCGTTACCCATACGCACTTCAGCAGGCTTAGTGGAAATAGGCTTGTCGGGGAACACACGAATCCAGATACGGCCGCCACGCTTAACGTGACGCGAAATCGCACGACGTGCGGCTTCGATCTGACGGGCTGTCAGACGACCACGGTCGGTAGACTTCAGACCGAAATCGCCGAAAGCAACAGCGTTGCCACGGGTAGCGATACCGGTGTTGCGGCCTTTGTGTTCCTTACGGAACTTGCGGCGTGCAGGTTGCAGCATGTTTATTCTCCTTTACCGTCCGCTGCTGTAGCGGGCGCGTCAGTCTTGCGAACGCGCTTAACGGAGTCAGCACCAGCGCCAGCAGGCTTGTCGCTGCCGTCTACAGGAGCTGCGTTACCGCCTGTGGGGCGGCGGGCACCACGACCTGCACCGTCACGACGGCCATCGCGGCGGGGGCCACGTGGACGACGCTCGTCGTCAGGACGGGGAGTTTCTACGGCGGGCAGGTCGTTGCGGCCCAAGGTATCACCCTTGTAAACCCACACCTTCACGCCGATGATGCCGTAAGTGGTCTGCGCTTCAGAGAAGCCGTAGTCGATGTCAGCGCGCAGAGTGTGCAATGGCACGCGGCCTTCGCGGTACCACTCAGTACGGGCGATTTCGATACCGTTCAGACGACCGGACGACATGATCTTGATACCTTGGGCACCCAGACGCATGGCGTTCTGCATCGCGCGCTTCATAGCGCGACGGAACATGATGCGCTTTTCCAACTGCTGGCAGATGGAGTCGGCGATCAGCTTGGCATCAATTTCAGGCTTGCGCACTTCTTCGATGTTCACAGCAACTGGCACGCCCAGACGAGCAGTGAGTTCCTTCTTCAAGGCCTCAATGTCTTCGCCCTTCTTGCCAATCACAACACCAGGACGTGCCGAGAAGATCGTGATGCGGGCGTTCTTTGCAGGACGCTCGATCACAACGCGTGCCACAGCAGCGTTCTTCAACTTAGCCTTCAGGTACTCGCGAACCTTGATGTCTTCGGCCAGCATGCCGGCGAAGTCACGGTTGCTAGCGTACCAACGGCTAGCCCAGTTACGGCTTACAGCAAGGCGGAAGCCGGTAGGATGGATTTTCTGTCCCATATTCTTCCTTTAGGCCTCAGTTACCAACTGTCACGTAGATGTGACATGTGGGCTTGCTGATGCGATTGCCGCGACCCTTTGCGCGCGCTGTGAAGCGCTTGAGCGTAGTGCCTTGCTCGACGTAGATGGTCTTAACCTTCAATTCATCGATATCGGCGCCGTCATTGTGCTCAGCGTTAGCGATAGCGGATTCCAGAACCTTCTTCACGATCACAGCAGCTTTTTTCTGCGTGAAAGTCAAGATGTTCAGAGCTTGATCCACCTTCTTGCCGCGGATCAGATCCGCGACGAGGCGACCCTTGTCAACCGACAAGCGGACGCCACGGAGGACTGCACGTGTTTCAGACATGGTCGTTCCTTACTTCTTGGCCTTCTTGTCGGCGGGGTGACCCTTGAAGGTACGAGTCAGAGCGAATTCGCCCAACTTGTGACCTACCATTTGGTCGGTGATGTAGACAGGCACGTGCTGCTTGCCGTTGTGCACAGCAATGGTCAGACCGATGAAATCGGGCAGAACCATGGAGCGACGCGACCAAGTCTTGACGGGCTTCTTATCCTTAGTAGCTACGGCTTTTTCAACCTTAGCAACCAAGTGATGGTCAACAAACGGACCCTTTTTGAGAGAACGAGTCATTTGCTACCCCTTACTTTTTACGACGCGACACAATCATGTTTTGTGTGCGTTTGTTGTTACGGGTGCGGTAGCCCTTCGTCAGGTTACCCCATGGGTCAACTGCGTGACGGCCTTCGCCAGTCTTACCTTCACCACCACCGTGCGGGTGATCGATTGGGTTCATTGCAGTACCGCGGACGGTAGGACGAATACCCATCCAACGCTTCACACCGGCCTTACCGTAGCGGCGCAGGCTGTGTTCTTCGTTGGCAACTTCACCGATGGTGGCGCGGCATTCGATGTGAATTTTGCGCACTTCGCCGGAACGCATACGCACTTGGGCGTAAACGCTTTCGCGGGCCAGCAATGTAGCGGATGCACCAGCGGAACGAGCGATTTGAGCGCCGCCTGCAGGTTGCAGTTCGATACAGTGGATGGTCGAACCCACGGGGATGTTGCGGATAGGCAGGGTGTTACCAACACGGATAGGCGCTTCAGAGCCGCTCACGATGGTTGCACCCACAGCCAAGTTGCGAGGAGCAATGATGTAGCGACGCTCGCCGTCTGCATAGCATACCAAAGCGATGTGCGCGGAACGGTTAGGGTCGTACTCAATGCGCTCAACCTTGGCGGGGATACCGTCCTTGTTGCGCTTGAAGTCCACCACGCGGTAGTGGTGCTTGTGACCACCGCCCTTGTGGCGTGTTGTGATGTGACCGTTGTTGTTGCGACCGGCCTTTTCGGATTGCGCTTCCAGCAAAGGAGCGAAACCAGCACCCTTGTGCAGGTGGTCACGAGTCACCTTCACCGCGCCGCGACGGCCAGGCGAAGTTGGTTTGAGTTTGATAACAGCCATGATTAAGCAGCCTCCCCAGACAGGTTCAGCTCTTGACCGGGCTTCAGACGCACATAAGCCTTGCGAACATTGTCGCGACGGCCAATGGTCTTGCCAAAGCGCTTGGTCTTGCCCTTGGTGTTCACTACAGAAACGCCCAAAACTTCAACCTTGAACATCAATTCCACAGCGGCCTTGATTTCGTGCTTGGTAGCGTTTTGCAGCACCTTGAATGTCACTGCGTTGGACTGCTCAGCAACCATGGTGGCCTTTTCGGACACGATGGGAGCAACCAGCACTTGCATCAGACGACCTTCGTCAAACTTGAGTGTGCTCATGCGAACATCTCCTTGAGTTTGTCGATCGCACCCTTGGTGATGAGTACTTTCTTGTAATGCACCAGAGAAACGGGGTCTGCGTAGCGGGGTTCCACCACAAACACGTTCTTCAGGTTGCGCGAAGCCAGGTACAGGTTTTCGTCGATTTCTTCAGCGATCACCATCACTGACGACTGCAGGTTCATGGACTTGAACTTGTCAGCCAAGACCTTGGTCTTGGGAGTGTCAACAGTCAACGAATCCACCACTGCCACACGACCTTCGCGGGCCAGCTGAGACAGGATCGAAGCCATACCAGCACGGTACATCTTCTTGTTGATCTTCTGCGTGAAGTTTTCTTCAGGCAAATTGGGGAATGTGCGACCGCCCCCACGCCACAGAGGCGAGGAAGTCATACCAGCACGTGCACGGCCTGTACCCTTTTGTTTAAAAGGCTTGGCTGTGCTGTGGCGAACTTGCTCACGATCCTTTTGAGCGCGAGTGCCTTGACGACCGTTGGCACGGTAGGCAGTCACGATCTGGTGGATCAGATCTTCGTTATAAGCACGACCGAACACGGTTTCAGGAGCGTCGAAAGTCGACGCCGCTTGGCCTTGTTCATTCAGGAGTTCGAGCTGCATTAGTTCGCTCCTTTGGAAGCTTTAGCCTTGATCGCAGGACGGACGGACACAAAGCCACCCTTGGAGCCAGGAATGGCACCCTTGATCAACAGCAGTTGGCGTGCTTCGTCAATGCGAACCACATCCAGGTTTTGGGTAGTCACGGTGTCAACGCCCATGTGACCTGTCATACGCTTGCCGGGGAACACGCGACCGGGGTCTTGTGCCATACCGATAGAGCCAGGTACGCGGTGCGAACGGCTGTTACCGTGCGAGTTGCGTTGTGCGCCGAAGTTGTGACGCTTGATCGTGCCAGCAAAGCCCTTACCGATTGTTGTGCCTTGCACATCAACCTTTTGGCCTACGCTGAACAGATCAGCCACGGGCACAGTAGCGCCAGCTGCGTACTTGGCAGCTGTATCTTCTGTCACGCGGAATTCTTGTGTAACTTCACCGGCTTCAACGCCCGCCTTAGCGAGGTGGCCAGCTTCAGGCTTGGTCACGCGCGATGTCTTGCGTGTACCGAATGTGACTTGCAAAGCCACATAGCCATCGTTCTCTTGGGTTTTGACCTGAGTCACGCGGTTGTTAGAAACATCTACCACTGTGACAGGCACTGCGTCCCCATCATCAGTGAACAGACGCATCATGCCCACCTTGCGACCCAGCAACCCCATGGAGTTGCTCAGACTCATTTGTTTCTCCAAAACTCTCGCCGCTGTAACTGCAATTGGCCCAGCGTTGCACCCAACTCAGAGATCTGAAAGTGCACGAAAGAAGGTTAATAAAACTTCGCCATTTTGGCGAAGCTCCAAATTCTAACGCGAACTGCTTTTTCAAGCAAGTTCGCGTTAAAAGAAGACCTTATAAGGCGCCGCAAGCAGCGCCCAAGAAGTTCTTATTGCAGTTTGATTTCGACGTCCACGCCAGCAGGCAGGTCCAGCTTCATCAAGGCATCAACAGTCTTGTCGGTAGGATCGACAATATCCATCAGGCGTTGGTGAGTACGGATTTCCAACTGGTCACGCGAAGTCTTGTTCACGTGGGGCGAACGCAGGATGTCGAAGCGCTTCATGCGTGTAGGCAGAGGCACAGGACCCTTAACGATCGCGCCAGTACGCTTGGCGGTATCGACGATTTCAGCTGCAGACTGGTCGATCAACTTGTAATCGAAAGCCTTCAGACGGATACGGATTTTTTGCTTAGACATTGTTAATTCCTAGCTTTCCTAAGAATTAGGCAATGATCTTAGCAACCACGCCGGCGCCAACAGTACGACCACCTTCGCGGATAGCGAAGCGCAGACCTTCTTCCATGGCGATAGGAGCGATCAGCTTCACAGTGATGGAGACGTTATCGCCAGGCATCACCATTTCCTTGCCTTCAGGCAGCTCGATGGAACCAGTCACGTCAGTTGTACGGAAGTAGAACTGAGGGCGGTAGTTGTTGAAGAAAGGAGTGTGGCGACCGCCTTCGTCCTTGGACAACACATACACTTCGGAAGTGAAGTGGGTGTGGGGCTTGATGGAGCCGGGCTTGCACAGCACTTGGCCACGCTCCACGTCTTCACGCTTGGTGCCGCGCAGCAGCAGACCCACGTTGTCACCAGCTTGGCCTTGATCCAGCAGCTTGCGGAACATTTCCACGCCTGTACAGGTGGTCTTTTGGGTGTCCTTGATACCGACGATTTCGATTTCTTCGCCAACCTTGATGATGCCGCGCTCGATACGGCCTGTCACCACGGTACCGCGACCGGAGATCGAGAATACGTCTTCCACGGGCATTGCAAAGGCACCGTCCACAGCACGCTCAGGTGTGGGGATGTAGGAGTCCAGCGCTTCAGCCAGCTTCAAGATCGCAGGCTCACCCTTGTCAGAAGTGTCACCTTCCAGGGCCAGCTTAGCGGAGCCACGGATGATAGGTGTGTCGTCACCAGGGAAGTCGTACTTGTCCAGCAATTCGCGGACTTCCATTTCCACCAGCTCCAGCAGTTCTTCGTCGTCCACCATGTCGCACTTGTTCAGGAACACGATGATGTAAGGAACGCCAACCTGACGAGCCAACAGGATGTGCTCACGAGTCTGGGGCATTGGGCCGTCAGCAGCGGAGCAAACCAAGATAGCGCCGTCCATCTGAGCAGCACCAGTAATCATGTTCTTCACATAGTCAGCGTGACCAGGGCAGTCAACGTGAGCGTAGTGGCGAGTAGCAGTTTCGTACTCAACGTGCGAAGTGTTGATGGTGATACCACGGGCCTTTTCTTCAGGCGCGTTGTCGATCTGCGAGTAGTCACGTGCTTCGCCGCCAAAGTGCTTGGACAGCACAGTAGCGATAGCAGCCGTCAGGGTAGTCTTACCGTGGTCAACGTGGCCAATGGTGCCCACGTTCACGTGGGGCTTGGTACGCTCGAACTTTTCTTTTGCCATTGCAAATTCTCCAAATAAAAGAGCAAACCTGTGTGGGGTTTTAAGGTCTGCATCGCATTGCTGCTTCACTTCGCACAGGTAACAAAGTGGCACACGATCGCAGACCGGCAATCTGCACCCAAATCACTTCAAAAAGCACTTTGGGCCAAATGATCAATTATGACCGATTTGCGAATTACTTAGCGCGGGCAGCCACGATGGCTTCAGCCACGTTGCGAGGAGCTTCTGCGTAGTGCTTGAACTCCATCGTGTAAGTAGCACGGCCTTGTGTTTGCGAACGCAGCGAAGTGGCGTAACCAAACATTTCCGACAGTGGCACTTCTGCCTTGATGGCCTTGCCGCCACCAACCATGTCTTCCATGCCCTGCACCATGCCGCGACGTGAAGACAAGTCACCCATCACGGTACCGGCGTAGTCTTCAGGCGTTTCCACTTCCACAGCCATCATTGGCTCCAGAATTACAGGATTTGCCTTCTTAGCGGCTTCCTTGAAACCAAAGATCGCAGCCATCTTGAACGCTTGCTCGGACGAGTCCACATCGTGGTACGAACCGAATGTCAAGCGAACCTTTACGTCCACCACAGGGTAGCCAGCCAACACGCCCGAGGTCAGGGCTTCGATCACACCCTTTTCGACTGCAGGGATGTATTCGCGAGGCACCACACCGCCCTTGATTTCGTCCACAAACTCAAAGCCCTTACCAGCTTCCTGGGGCTCCAGCGTGAACACGACGTGACCGTATTGACCCTTACCACCGGACTGGCGAACGAACTTGCCGTCCACATCCTTGACGGTCGAGCGCACGGTTTCGCGGTAAGCAACCTGGGGCTTGCCCACGTTGGCTTCCACGTTGAACTCGCGCTTCATGCGGTCAACGATAATTTCCAGGTGCAACTCGCCCATACCGGCAATGATGGTCTGACCGGATTCTTCGTCGGTACGCACGCGGAAAGATGGGTCTTCAGCAGCCAGACGCGAGAGGGCAATACCCATCTTTTCTTGGTCGGCCTTGGACTTGGGTTCCACAGCCTGTGCAATCACGGGCTCAGGGAACACCATGCGCTCCAGCACGATAGGTGCTGCGATATCACACAGAGTTTCGCCTGTGGTCACATCCTTCAGACCCACACAAGCAGCGATGTCGCCAGCGCGAATTTCTTCAACTTCTTGACGCTCGTTCGCGTGCATCTGCACGATACGACCGATACGCTCTTTCTTGCCCTTCACAGCATTCAGAACGGTTTCGCCCTTGGTCAAAACGCCCGAGTACACGCGCACGAAAGTCAGCTGACCAACGAATGGGTCAGTCATCAGCTTGAATGCGAGCGCAGAGAACTTCTCTTCGTCGTCAGCCTTGCGCGACAGCTTCTTCTCTTCGTCATCAGGATCGGTACCTGTAACGTCAGGAATGTCGGTAGGTGCAGGCAGCAAGTCCAGCACGGCGTCCAGCATGCGCTGCACACCCTTGTTCTTGAAAGCCGAGCCGCACAACATGGGCTGGATTTCGGTTGCGATGGTACGCTGACGCAGTGCAGAGATGATCTCTTCTTCGGACAAGTCACCTTCTTCCAGGTACTTGTTCATCAACTCTTCGCTGGCTTCAGCCGCAGCTTCCACCATGTTTTCGCGCCACTTCTGAGCCACTTCGACCAGCTCAGCAGGGATCTCACGGTATTCAAACTTCATGCCCTGGGAAGCTTCGTCCCAGAAGATGGCCTTCATCTTGATCAGGTCAACCACGCCTTGGAAGTTGTCTTCCGCGCCGATTGGCACCACGATTGGCACGGGGTTGGCCTTCAGGCGCAGCTTCATCTGGTCCACGACCTTGAAGAAGTTCGCACCGGTACGGTCCATCTTGTTCACAAAGGCCAGACGAGGCACTTTGTGCTTGTTGGCTTGGCGCCACACGGTTTCGGATTGGGGCTGCACACCACCCACCGCGCAGTACACCATCACAGCGCCGTCCAGCACGCGCATGGAACGTTCCACTTCAATCGTGAAGTCCACGTGGCCGGGGGTGTCGATGATGTTGATGCGGTGCTCAGGGCGGGTCAGGTCCATACCCTTCCAGAAGCAGGTCACAGCAGACGATGTGATCGTGATACCGCGCTCTTGCTCTTGCTCCATCCAGTCAGTGGTCGCAGCGCCGTCGTGCACTTCGCCCAGCTTGTGGGTTACGCCTGTGTAGAACAGGATACGTTCGGAAGTGGTGGTCTTACCTGCGTCGATGTGTGCCGAGATACCGATATTGCGGTAGCGGCTAATGGGGGTCTTGCGAGCCATGATTGATCCTTGATTGATCGGGGAGAGAGTCTGCGATCACCCTGCCTTGTGCGCTGGGGCCAGCAGTTCTATATGGGGGCGCCTTGAATCGAGACAAGGCCGCAGGCAAGATTTGCGAGCGGCCCGTCTGGTTTCAAACTGCTACAGCAGCTTAGAAGCGGAAGTGGCTGAATGCCTTGTTGGCTTCGGCCATGCGGTGCACTTCGTCACGCTTCTTCATGGCGCCGCCACGGCCTTCGGTGGCTTCCATCAGTTCGTTGGCCAGACGCTGGGCCATCGACTTCTCACCACGCTTGCGGGCAGCTTCCTTGATCCAGCGCATGGACAGAGCCAGACGACGGACGGGACGCACTTCAACGGGCACTTGGTAGTTAGCGCCACCCACGCGGCGGGACTTCACTTCCACCATGGGCTTCACGTTGTTGATAGCTGTAACAAACACTTCCAAAGCTTCCTTTTCAGGCTGCTTCTTGGCGATCAGATCCAGAGCACCGTAAATGATGCGCTCTGCAACCGCCTTTTTGCCGCCTTCCATGATCACGTTCATGAATTTGGACAGCTCTACGTTACCGAACTTAGGATCCGGCAGAATTTCACGTTTGGGGACTTCGCGACGACGTGGCATTTTTTACCTCTATCTTTGCTTCAGTTGGTGACTTTTCAGACACCGCGAGAGCTAATCAAAGTCTCTCACTTACTCGACCCACGCAAAACATTTGCGCTTCGGGCCACTACGTTTGACCGCGCCAGTCAGGCGAATCAAACACCGATGTTTTTCAGAACCGAAAGGCTGATTACTTAGCCTTAGGCTTCTTGGCACCGTACTTGGAACGGGCTTGCTTACGATCCTTGACGCCTTGCAGGTCCAAGGAACCGCGCACGATGTGGTAACGCACACCTGGCAAGTCCTTCACACGGCCGCCGCGCACCAGCACCACGCTGTGCTCTTGCAGGTTGTGGCCTTCACCGCCGATGTACGAAATCACTTCGAAACCGTTGGTCAAGCGAACCTTCGCCACCTTACGCAAAGCCGAGTTAGGCTTCTTAGGAGTGGTGGTGTACACACGGGTGCACACGCCACGGCGTTGGGGGCAGTTTTCCATAGCAGGGCTCTTGGATTTAACAACTTCGACCGTGCGGCCCTGGCGCACGAGTTGATTAATGGTTGGCATATATACGTCCCTAAACGTAAAAAACGAAAACGTGAAACCCTTCGGAATTTCCGAAAAGCCCTCGAATGTACCAGTTTGGAAAACCCGGGGCAAGTCACATGTGATTAAACGGTAGGCACTTTCTCAGAATGCGAAATTTGCCTACCTCCCAGGGTGCCGCCTTAGCGAATCCAGAGTCGAATGGTGTCCCACAGTCGGCTAAAGAATCCACCTTCTTCCACGCTTTCCAGCGCGAAGATGGGCATTTCTGCAGCCACTTGATCGGCCACCAACACCTTCAAAGTCCCCACCTGCTGGCCCTTGGTGATAGGAGCCATCAAAGGATCGGTGCGCACCACCTGGGTCGACACCTTGCCGGAGCTGCCCGAGGGCACCGTCACCACGGTGGCGCCTTCACGGCCAATCTTGAGCGTGCCTTGCGAGCCCTTCCAGATTTGCGCCACTTCCATAGCCTGCCCGGCATCAAACAGCTTCACGGCGTCGTAGGCGGTGTAGCCCCAGTTCAGCAGCTTCTGACTCTCGTTGGCGCGTGCGTTGTCCGAGGCAGCACCCAGCACGATGGAGAGCACACGGCGGCTACCCACATTGGGGATATCACGGTTGGCCGTGGCCACCAGGCAGTAGCCTGCCGCGTTGGTGTGACCAGTCTTCAGGCCATCCACCGTGGGATCGCGGAACAGCAAGGTATTGCGGTTGCGCCCGTTGGCCGCTGGTGTGCCTTCGTAGCGGTACTCCTTGATGGAGTAGTAGTGCGTGTACTCGGGGAAGTCACGCAGCAAGCGCATGGCCAAAATGGACAGGTCACGCGCCGTGGTGAAGTGGCCAGGCTCTGTCAGGCCTTCGGGGTTTTTGTAGCTGGTGCCGGTCATGCCCAGTGCTTTGGCCTGCTCATTCATCAGCCGCACAAAGTTTTCCTTGGTGCCACCGACACCTTCGGCCAGCGCCATGGTGGCGTCGTTGCCCGACTGCACGATCATGCCTTTGAGCAGATCTTCGACTGGCACTTGCATCTTGGGGTCGATGAACATGCGCGAGCCTGGCATCTTCCAGGCCATCTCGCTCACGGGCAGGCGCTGCTCCAGGGTGACCTTCTTGGCGCGCAGGGCGTCAAACACCAGGTATGCCGTCATCAGCTTGGTCAGCGATGCCGGCTCTACCGGCGCATCCACATCTTTGGAGGCCAGCACCTGGTTGGCGGTCACATCCACCAACATATACGTGTGTGCAGCAATCTCTGGGGGTTGCAGCTGCGCGATTTGTGCGTTCGCCCACAGGGGCGCCAAGGCCGCGGTCAATGCCAGCGTGCGCAAATTCTTCAAAACAGGCTTCATGAGCAACTCGGTTGGTCTACAAAATTTCAGTCGGTACAGCCCGCAGGCCCGCTGAGCGTTTTACAAGTGCGTGGCCGTCAGGTGGCGGGCCACCAGCCCTTTGAGCAAGGGCAATTGTCCGTGGAAGAAATGACCGCCAGCGGGCACAACTGTTACAGGCAGTGTCTGCGGGCGCGCCCAGTCCATGACGGATTGCAAAGGCACGGTGTCATCTGCTTCGCCATGCAGCACCAGGGTGCGGTCGTGCGCGGCAGCAGGTACGGGGGCGGGGTCAAAACGGCTGGCCGCCGTGCCCACCAGCACCACTTTCTCCACGCGCCCTTCGTCCCACAGTGCCTGCAGCACATGCGTGGTCACAAAGGCACCAAACGAAAACCCCGCCAGCGCCACCGCACCGGTGGGTGCCACTTGGCGCACCACTTCCAACATGTCTTGTGCCTCACCACGGCCCGCATCGTGCTCGCCCTGGCTGGCGCCGACACCGCGAAAGTTAAAGCGCACCACTTCCCAGCCGGTTTGCACAAAAGCACGCGCCAAAGTCTGCACCACTTTGTTGTCCATGGTGCCGCCAAACAGCGGGTGCGGGTGGGCGATGACCGCCACGCCCCGGGGTGTTCCCGCAGGGCGATCGCGCAAGGCTTCAATGAGGCCGGCCGCGCCGGTAAGGGTGAAGCGTTCAGTGTGAGCGTTCAATTGCAACCACCTATTTCATAGCTATTAGCGCTTGATAGACAAGCGCTAGAGGCCAAAAACACTTGTAATGGGGTGTAGGAGTCTGTTTCAGCGGCCAAGTTCCGGCGGCACCAACAAACGTTCCACCACCTGCCCGTTTTTGAGGTGCGACTCCACAATCTCGTCGATGTCCGCAGTATCCACAAAGGTGTACCACGTGCCTTCGGGGTAGACCACGGCCACGGGGCCGGCGGCGCAGCGGTCCAGGCAGCCTGCCTTGTTCACGCGCACCTGGCCTTTGCCCGCCAGGCCCGCATCTTTGATGGCGCGCTTGCAGTGGTCAAAGCCTTCCTTGGCGCCGTGCAGGTGGCAGCAGTCTTCGCCGTTGGGGCGCTCATTCAGACAAAAAAAGATATGGCGGCTGTAGTAGCCGGTGGGGGTGTTCTCACTCATGGTGCAAGCATTCTAGGATTGGGGCTGGCGCTGGGTCAGGCGCAATGCCACATACGCAAGCACGGCATAGGGCCAGACCCAGCCCAGCCATTGGCCCAATCCGTAAAACCGCATGAAGCGCCCCTGTTCCCAGGACTGCAGCGTGTCCGCAAAGTACGGGTTCAGCGGCGCCTGATTCAGCCAGTTGAGTTGCCACATCAGCACCAGCAGCAGCAGCACCGCGCACCAGCGGCGCGGCACCGGCA
The DNA here is from genome assembly GCF_030162955.1 of Comamonas jiangduensis. NCBI lineage: Bacteria > Pseudomonadati > Pseudomonadota > Betaproteobacteria > Burkholderiales > Comamonadaceae > Comamonas > Comamonas jiangduensis. The sequence goes on along the minus strand of NZ_JARXOV010000004.1, from coordinate 181,155 downwards.
AGGCACACGCTGCCAGCAAGATGGCGGCCACCACGCCGGCTTGCGTGGGCAAGGTCAGCCACTCCCACGCATGCACGGGGCCATAGGCCATTGCCGAAGACAGCCCCGTGGCAGCCAGCCCGGCCAGCAAAACCACGGCCGCAAATACCGCACGGCGGCCCAGGTGCGCAATCAACATATAGCCCAGCAAGCACGGCGCCAGCAGCCCCAGCATGACGCACAGCATTTCAGCGCTGGGCATCAGCGGCACCAAGGGCTCTTCACGCAAGGGCAGCCAGTCCATGAAGGGCGTACCCTCCAGCCATACATCCAGCGTTTTGTCCAAACGCTCCAGCACCTGCCCCAAACCAAAAGGCAGCACCAGCGGAAACAGCAGTGACACGGGCCATAGCGCAATCAGCACCAGTCCGCCATGCGGCTGTTGGCCAAACCAGCGTTCGCGAAAGACGCTCCAGCGTGCCAGCAGCCCCCACCACTCCAGCGTCCAGGCCAGCAGCGCACCCAGCAACACGCCTGCTGCGTTGAGCACAAAGTCCATGTTGGAGGGCACCCGGCGCGGCAGGTAAATTTGCAAAAACTCCATGCACAGCGACAGGGCTGCCCCACCCAGCCATGCCACGGGAATCGCCCAGCCCCGCAAGCCGCTGCGCACACCCCCTAAGGTCAGCAAAAAACCTAGCGGCGCGTAGCCCAGCACATTGATATTGACGTCAAACCACGTCCAGTACGGCGGGGGCAACGAGGCTGTGACAAACACCGACGGCGCAATCCCTTGCGCACGCCAGCCCTCGAAGGGAAACAGGCTCGCAAAAACAATCAGTGCGGTGTACAGCATGGCCAGCGGCCACGCCGAAGTCTTGAACACAGGCAGCCCCTTTCCGTTTGGGCCCACGCGGTGGAAAAGTTAGAAAGGTTTGACAACCACCAAGATCACAATGACCGTGAGCAGCAGCACCGGCAGTTCGTTGTACCAGCGGAACCAGCGGTGGCTGTGCTGGCAGCTATCGGCCTGCAACTGGCGCAGCAGCACGGCGCAGCTGTAGTGGTAGCCCATGACGGCCAGCACCAGCAGCAACTTGGCATGCAGCCAGCCGCCAGCAAAGCCGTAACCCAGCCACAACCACAGACCCAGGCCCAGCGCGGGCACTGCCAAGATGGTGGTAAAGCGCAGCAGGCGCTGCGACATGCCGATCAAACGCTCGCGCTCCGCCACGGAACCGGGCGTCACCATGGCCAGATTCACGAAAATGCGCGGCAGATAAAACAGGCCGGCAAACCAGCTGGCCACGAAGACGATATGAAAAGCTTTAACCCACAACATGGGCACAGTGTAAGGCGCATGGCGGCGGCAAAAAAAAGCCCGGCACATACCGGGCTTTGAAAATCCTCAGTCAAGAGGCCTGCTCAGGGAGGTGAAGCAGGGAAAGCGGCGGGCCGCTCTCAGCAACCAAATCTATCTGTGCCCCCTGCCTGCGTACACAGGGCTATCCCCAAGCTGGGCGCGGATCCGGCCTAAGGTTTACCTGTATCAAGCGCTATCACTCGCATGCTTGCGCGGACAAGCGCACAATGGCGGCCATGCATCTGTCTAGCCCTACTCCTTTCCCACAAAGCCGTCCTCGTCGTTTGCGCCGCAATGCGTTCACCCGCAACTTGGTGCGAGAGAGTCAGCTGTCAGCCCATGACTTCATCTACCCTGTGTTTGTGCACGGAGGCAGCAACCGCCGTGAGGCCGTGGCGTCCATGCCGGGCGTGGACCGCCTGAGTCTGGATCTGCTGCTGCCCGTGGCCGAGGAATGCGTGAAGCTGGAGATCCCCTTCCTGGCGCTGTTCCCCGCGATTGATGCCAGCCTGAAAACGCCCGACGGCAAAGAAGCCCTCAACCCCGACGGCCTGATCCCCCGCGTGATCCGCGCGCTGAAGCAGGAATTCCCCCAACTGGGCGTGATGACCGACGTGGCACTGGATCCCTACACCAGCCACGGCCAGGACGGCATCCTGGATGAAACCGGCTACATCCTCAACGATGAGACCATGGAAGTACTGGTGGGCCAGGCCCTGAACCACGCCGAAGCAGGTGCCGACATGGTGGCCCCCAGCGACATGATGGACGGGCGCATTGGTGCCATCCGCGAAGCGCTGGAGCTGCAAGGCCACATTCATACCCAGATCATGGCCTACAGCGCCAAATACGCCAGCGCGTTCTACGGCCCCTTCCGCGATGCCGTGGGCACGCGCGGCGCCTTGGGCAAGGCCGACAAAAACGTCTACCAGATGGACCCCGCCAACTCCAACGAAGCCCTGCGCGAAGTGGCGCTGGACATCGCCGAGGGCGCGGACATGGTCATGGTCAAGCCCGGCATGCCGTATCTGGACGTGGTGCGCCGCGTCAAGGACGAATTCCAGGTGCCCACCTTTGCTTACCAGGTCAGCGGCGAATACGCCATGCTCAAGGCCGCGGCCGCCAACGGCTGGCTGGACCACGACGCCGTGATGATGGAATCGCTGCTGGCCTTCAAGCGCGCCGGGGCCGATGGCATCTTGACCTACTTCGCGATTGACGCTGCCAAAAAGCTGCGCGGCCTGTAAGCTCCAGCGATCCCTTCGCACCAGGCAGCCGCAGGGCTGCCTTTTTTATGCGCACCTTGTTTTGATAGCTGTCAGCGCTTGCGCCACAAGCGTTACCAGCCATTTTGAGCACCAACTCCATGCGTCTGCTGCTGATTCAGCCTTCCACCAAACTCGTGCAAGACCTGGGCACCTGGCCCGCAGACACCGCCAGTGCAGCGGCTTTACCGTCGCCACCCGCCCCCGGCAGCTTTTACTGGCTGTCGTGCGAGCGCACCGAGCTGGAGCGCCAACTGCCCGCCGTGCAAAGCCTGCTGCAACAGCTGTGCGGCACGCCGCTGCTGGATCTGCACATCTCCGACTTGCTCAATGCCCAGATTCCATCCACCTTCGACTACACCTCCGACTACGACGTGATGCTGTTTCGCCGGCTGGAAGGCGCAGCCCCCCCGACCCCACCAACGCCCACCCCCACCAACCTGCAGAACCTGGACACCGCCCCCGTTGGCTTTGCCGTATTTGACCCGCTGCTGTTCAGCGTGCACCCCGCAGACTGCCCGGTGCGCGCACAGCACCTGCAGCGCCTGCTCACCCCCAGCACCGCGCCGGAAAAACGCAGCACGGCCAACAGCCGCCTGCCTGCCAGCAGCGCCGACCTGATGCTGCGCCAGCTGGACCTGATGGTGGACGGCTTTCTCAGCCTGCGCCGCGACATGGCCAGGCAGATGGAGCAGTGGCAGATGGCCCTGCTCAACCCCAACTCGCGCTTTCACGACTGGAGCAAGGTGTTGCAGGCGCAGCTGGGCCTGCACCAGCTCAATGAAATCTGTGAAGACCAGCGCGCCGCCGTGCAGGACTGGATCGACGCGCTGGAGAGTTGGCCCGAGGAAAATGAGACGGCCGAGCGCCGCGCGCGCGAGCTGCTGCGCGTGCGCTCGCGCGACGTGCTGGAGCACATTGAGCGCGTCAGCCACCACGTGCATCGCATGGAGCAAAGTGCCGAAGCCGCTTTGCAGATGCACTTCTCGGCCCAAAGCAACCGCGCCAACGACATCATGCGCACGCTGACCACCTTGACCGCCATCTTCCTGCCGCTGAACCTGATTGCCGCCGTGTTCGGCATGAACTTTGATGTGCTGCCGCTGGTGCACGCAGAAGACGGTTTCTGGTGGGCCATGGGCGCCATGGCCTTGATTGGCGCGGCCTTGCTGGTGTTCTTCCTGCGCCGCCGCTACATTGAGCGCGACAGTCTGCTGGGAGAAAACACCTGACTTGGTGCCATCAAAACCAGAGCGGCCTGTGCTTGCAATTGCTTGTTTTCCTTAGGTTTGTATATGGAAAGCACGCAGACATGAGCAGAAGCAGCTCTTGTTTTTGAAAACCCAGCAGCGGCAATCAACCCAGGTGCTGATCGAAGAATGCCAGCGTGCGGTCTTTGGCCTGGATGGCGCTGATCTGGTCAAAGCTGGCGCGCTGGTCACAGTTAAAGCCGTGGTCGGCTTCATAGACATGCACCTGTACCTCGGGGTGCAGGGCGCTGAAGGCCATCACGCTCTCGATGGAGATGTGCGCATCGCGCGCGCCAAAATGCGCCAGCACCGGCACCAAGGGCGTGCGCAGCACCTCCGGCTCCACCGTCATGCCGCCGCCGTAGTAGCACACCACTGCGCCCAACTCGTCCACCAGATTGGCGGCCCGCCACGTCAGCAGCCCGCCCCAGCAAAAGCCCACCATGCCCACCTTCTGGCCGCCCACACGCTGCTGCGCCCACTGCGCGGCCGCGCGCACATCTTGCAGCACGCCCTCATCGGGCAAGGCCTCTGCAGCGGCTTTCAGGGCCTTGCCACGGGCCATGCTTTCGGCGTCATAGCCCAGTTGCACATCCGCCTCCAGCCGCGTGAACAGCGCCGGTGCAATCGCCAAAAAACCACGGGCCGCCATGCGATCGGTCACATTGCGGATATGGGCATTCACCCCAAAAATCTCCTGCGCCACGACCAGCGCGCCCCGCACCGGCCCGTCGGGCTGCGCCACCCATGCGGGAATTTCCGTGCCATCTGCTGCCGTTAGCTGTACAAACTGACCCATGCTTGCTTCTCCTGATTGTGGTGCGGCGCTGCCCCGACGCCTTCAAGGCTCTATAGACTTCGTCCATTGCGCAGGCGACTTTAAGCATTCTGCGTTCCACGTCCGCTCTTATTTTTCGCAGGCCTAGACTCCCCATGGATTTGAAACCGCTCATCACCTTGGTCGCCATCGTCAATCCGCTGGCCATCGTGCCGTTTTTTATCCACTACACCGAGGGTTTTGATGCCGCCCAGCGCGCACAAACCATTCGCACTGCCGCCTTCAGCGCCTTTGTGGTAATTGCAGCGTGCGCGCTCATCGGATTGCAGGTGCTGGACTTTTTCAACATCTCGCTGCAAAGCTTTCAGGTTGGCGGTGGGCTGCTGCTGCTCATCAGCGCCATGAATATGCTCAACGCGCGCCCTGCCGAAGACCGCCGCCCTGAAGACACCCTGGAAGCCGGTGCCGAAAAGGCCGCCATGGGCAACAGCATTGCCGTGGTGCCGCTCACCATCCCGCTGCTGACGGGGCCTGCGGCCATGTCTACGGTGGTGATTTATGCCGATCAAGCCGCCACCTTCTGGCAGCATTTGGCGCTGGTGGGTTATGGGGTGGTGGTAGCCGCCGCCGTGTGGGCCAGCTTTTCCATGGCAGAGCCGATTGCCCGCGTATTGGGCAAAACCGGTATCAACGTGATGACACGGTTAATGGGCCTGATTTTGGCCGCCCTGGCGGTGGAAGTGATGGCGGGCGGGCTGATGAAAATTTTCCCGGTTCTGGCCGGGTAAAGCCGCTGTACAGCGCCGCTGCTCCACCAGACTGCAGTTGCCGCTGCGGTCTGGATGCTTGAAAGCAAGCAACGGGAGGTTGGCAGTGGGCCGGTTTACAGCGCTGCCTGCGCCACTTTGTCCGCTTGCTCGGCGTGCTGATCGTGGTCCTGGGGGGTGGAACATGCGCCACCGCAGCCGCTGATCAGCGCTGGCGGCAACGCCTGTGCGTTGCTGACGACACCAGAGACGGGGTCAAACCCCACGCTGTCCATGTGCTGTGCCAGCGCCGCATCCATGGTCTGCGCGTGGTAGCTGAACCAGGAGGCCAGCTCCGGCGTCATGCCGCGAATCATGGAGGCATCGCCTTCGGCATAGCGTTTGCCGCCTTCGCGCATGATTTCCAGCACCACCTTGTGCTGCGTTGCGTGGCAGTTGCCGACGGAAAAGCCCGTGGCCACCATCCAGCGGTCTTCCTGACCAAAGTGCGCCTCAGTGTGCGCAATCAGCGCTTGCCACAAGCTGCCCAGCTGCTCGTTGTCTGCGCTTTCCACGGCGGCCAACAGCTCGACAAATTCTTTGTGCGTTTCATCCATGGCTGGAACGTTCAGCACCAAGTCTGCGCTCCACTCAAGTGTTGCCATAGTGCAACTCCTTTGTTATATGGGTTGTTTCAATGGGCGTCAGCTTAGGGTTGACAGTTCTTAAGGATTTGCGTCACATCAAAGTCCGCCCAGCACAAGGCATTGCCTTACACCAGTGTTTTGCCCAACGCAAAAAAGCCCCGACAAGCGGGGCTGCAAAGCGCGCATGCGGCGTATGCGCTAAGGTTTGGCGGGCACGGCTTGCTGCAGCCATTGCTGCAGCTGCCCCCCCACGGCATCCACGGCCTGCGACAAGGCTTGGGCGCCCCCTGCGGCATTGGCTGCGCCAGCGGGTTGGCGCACCTCAAACACCTGCTGCGCCAGCAAGACATCACCGCGTGGCGCGGGATCGACCAAGGTGGCGCGAATGCGCACCCAGCCCACGCTGTCACGGGTGCTGCTAAACACCTGGCTGAATTCTTCCAGCGACAGGCTCAGCACCGGCACGGACCGCCCCTGCACCAGCGGCGGCAATTCCCCGGGCTGCGCCGACAACACCACGCGCCCGCCTTGACTCAAATGCTCACGCAAACGCTGTTGCACCATTTGCGCAGGTTGCAGACTCCAGCGGGCCTGGGCATAGGTGCGCAGCTCCTGGGCATCGGCGTAGGCCAGCCGGTAGCGCAGCCCCGTGCTGCCTTCAACTTGCAGCGGCGCCTGTATCTGCGCCAGCGCAATCGGTTGCAATGGCGCGCTGGCAGCCACCAGCGCAGGGGCTGCGCCGAGGTCATAGCGCACCAGCGCCTGCGGGGGGCTGGGCAAATTGCTGCAGCCCGCCAAGAACAGTGCGACGGCACCAGCCGCCCACCACGATTTTTTGTAGAAGTGCATGTGCATCGCGCGTGACCTCATGGTGCTGGTTGGGGTGCCACAAAGCCGGGCTCACCCGGGCCGGGCTTGCCGCTGACGCCATAGAGCAAAGACTGCGGGTTGTCGCCAATCCCCGCCGCCGCACTGCCCATACGGCGTGCGGCAGAAGACACGTCGCTGGCAGCCTGGCTGATGCCTGGCAACGTGGCCCGGTCCAACCGATCGGCCGCACGCGCCATGCCCTGGGTGCTGGCCGTGATTTGTTCCAGCGCGCCGCCGGGGCCTTGGATGGCCACGGCTATGGTGCGCACATCCTGGGCCAGCGCCCCGGCTTCATTGCCTGCGCGCTCCATGGCTTGCATGGCTTTGCGCGCATCCTGAGCCAAGCCCGGGAACTCTTGCACCGCAGGCACCACCTGTTCGCGCAAGGTGGTATTCATGGCCCGCGTGACTGCGCTCACATTGCCTGCAGCATCCGACAAGTTGCCCAGCAAACTGCTGAAGCGCTCCTGGTTCTCATCGCCCAGCAGTTGATTGATGCGTTTGGTGGCCTCATCCACCTTGCTCAAAATGGTCATGCCCTGGTCTGCCAGCACACTCAAGGGCGAGGATTTCATGGGCAAACGCGGCAAGTCGCTGGCACCGTGGGGCAGCTCAGCCATTGGCTCGGTCACATCATCGAGCTGGATGTGCGCAATCCCCGTCACCCCCTGGTAGCCCAGCATGGCGTACGTGCCGGTGGTGGACACGGGTGCTTTGCTATCGACCGCAATCCGGATCAGCACATTGCCTTTTTGCACATCGTCAAAGGTAATGTCAGTCACCTTGCCCACAGCCACACCTTTGTAGCGCACCGTGGCCTGGTTTTGCAGACCGCTGATGGTGTCCGATGTCGACAGCTCATAGAGTTGGTACTCATGGCGATCGCGCGTCAGCCACAGGGCAACGCCCGCCAGCAATACGGCCAGCGCCAGCACAAAGGTGCCAGCCGCCATGGCGTGTGATTTGTTTTCCATGCTTAATGCTCTCCCACCGGGGCGGGTGCCATCGCTCTGCGACCGCGTTCGCCCTGAAAGAAAGTTTCAATAAAGGGGTGCTGAAACTGCGCCACCTCCCGCGGCGTGCCCGTCACCAGCACGCGTTTTTCGGCCAGCACCGCGACGCGGCTGGACAAGGCAAACAAGGTGTCCAGGTCATGCGTCACCATGATCACGGTCAACCCCAGCTCGGCATGCAAGTCACGCAGCAGTGCGCAAAACTCATCCGAACTGGTGGGGTCCAGCCCCGCCGTGGGTTCATCCAGCAGCAGCAGCGGCGGGTCCATGATGAGTGCCCGCGCCAGCGCAACACGCTTGACCATACCGCCCGACAAATCTGCAGGCATGCGCATGGCATGCTCCGGCTTGAGGCCCACCATCTGCAGCTTGATCATGGCAGCCGCATCCACCATCGCATCCGGCAGGGTGCCCTGCTCACGCAGCGCAAAGCCAATGTTTTCCAGCACATTGAAGGCGGAATACAGCGCGCCGTGCTGAAACAGCATGCCCACCCGCGCCGCCGCACCTTCTTGGCACAGCTCTGCCGCCGGCCGGCCCAAGGTGGTCACCGTGCCTTTACCCGGGTGCAGCAAGCCCAAAATCTGGCGCAGCAGCACTGTTTTCCCTGTGCCAGAGCCGCCCACAATAGACAGCATTTCGCCCCGGTACACCGTCAAATCCAGGTCTTGGTGCACCGCAAAAGCTTTGTCGCCCTCGCCAAAGATACTCCACAGCTTGTCGACCACGACGACCGGTTCAGTGTTGTGTGTGCGCTCCATGGCTCAGAACCCCACATCCTTGAAGGCGATGGCAAACATCGCGTCCACCAAAATCACCATGGTGATGGAGGACACCACCGATGCCGTCGTGCCTTGCCCCAAGCTTTGGGTATTTGGTTTCACGCGCAGGCCCCAGTGGCAGCCGATCAAGGCGATGAACACGCCAAACACCACCGACTTGGCCACCGCCAACACCAAATTGCCAATTTGCACGGCATTGGGCAAGGCCTCCCAGAAATACGCGGCAGAAATACCCATGGTCGCATCCGCTGCCAGCATGCCGCCGCCCAGCGCGGCCAGCGTGGTCCACAAGCTGATCAAGGGCATGGCCACGGCCAACGCCATGGCACGGGGCATGACCAGCCTGAAGCCGTGGCGAATACCCATGACTTGCATGGCGTCCAGCTCTTCGGTTACACGCATCACGCCAATCTGCGCCGTGATGGCGGAGCCGGAACGCCCGGCCACCAAAATGGCAGCCAGCAAGGGGCCCAATTCCCGGATCAGCGAGATGCCCAGAATGTCCACAATAAAGGCTTCTGCGCCAAACTGCCGCAGCTGCAGTGCCATCAAGTAGGCCAGCACCACCCCAATCAGAAAACCCACCAGCGCTGTAATCGGCAGCGCCGTTGCACCCATGCTGTAGAGGTGCCCTGAAAAATCCCGCCACGGGCCTTTGCGCGGGTTGCGCAGCAAATGCCCCAAGTCCAGGGCCAGCTGGCCAATCAGCTGCACCAAGTGCTGGAAATGACCCAGCGCCCGCAACACCAGCAACCCCAGTTGGTTGATATGCCCCATCCAGCCCAGTGCCGGGGCCTCGGGCACGGGGGCCTGCTGGAATGCCGCAATGCGCGCCAGCATGGCTTTTTGCGCATCGCTGGCTTGGAGCCTGGCGGGCCATGCTTGCTGCCAGTGGTTCCACAGCAACTGTGCGCCAATGTGGTCCAGCCATTCCAGCTGTGCTAAATCCCAGCCTTGATCGGCACCCGCAGGATGCCTGCGCAAGGCTTTTTGTACCGCCTCCCAGTTCGCACGCTGCCCCAATTCCGCGGCACCCCAGCGCCCCTGCAACTGCACCCACGCACCCTCTGGGGTCGAGGTGGGGTGAAGGCGAGGGGTGCTGTCTTTCATAGTGCGGGAGAGAGCCAAGTTGCCTCAAGCTTACAAGCTTTCTGCGCCGACGCCGAAGGTTCAGCGCCAGCACGCCTGTCAGCCAGGGCTGCACACCCCGTGACAAAGTAAGCCATGGACTACACGCTTTCCCTATCGACAGGCGGCACCAGCCCTCCAAAATGCTTGCTGCGGCCCCACCCCGGAGGCTTGTTGACAAGCGCACACCATGAGCGAAACCACATTCGACTACATCATTATTGGGGGCGGAACCGCAGGTGCTTTGCTCTGCAACCGCCTGAGCGCAGACCGCAATGTGCGCGTGCTGCTGCTGGAAGCAGGGCGCAAAGACGACTACCACTGGATCCACATTCCGGTCGGGTATCTGCACTGCATTGGCAACCCCCGCACCGACTGGCTATACCAGACAGAACCCGACGCTGGCCTCAACGGCCGCAGCCTGCGCTACCCGCGCGGCAAGACGCTGGGTGGCTGCTCCAGCATCAACGGCATGATTTACATGCGCGGCCAGGCTCGCGACTACAACCAGTGGGCCCAGCTGACCGGCGATGACGCCTGGACCTGGGACAACGTGCTGCCCGCATTCAAGCGGCATGAAAGCCACTGGCGACTGGATGAAGGCCAGCCCCACGACGCCAGCTTTGCTGCGCTGCACGGCAGCAAGGGCGAATGGCGCGTTGAAAAACAGCGACTGCGCTGGGACATCTTGGATGCGTTTGCGCAAGCCGCGCAGCAAGCGGGCATTCCCGCCACCCCCGACTTCAACACCGGCAGCAACGAAGGCGTGGGCTACTTTGAGGTCAACCAAAAAGACGGTCTGCGCTGGAACACCGCCAAAGCCTTTTTGCGGCCCAAGTGCTATGGCCGCCCCAATTTTGAGATGTGGACCTCGGCCCAGGCCATGCGCCTGATCACCGAAAAGCAGGCCGATGGCTCGGTGCGCTGCACCGGCGTGAATGTGTGGACGGGTGACGGCATGGAGCACGTCACCGCCACCGAAGAGGTGATTGTGTGTGCGGGCGCCATCAACTCGCCCCAATTGCTGCAGCTGTCGGGCATTGGCCCGGCCGATTTGCTGCACGCCAAGGGCATTCCGGTGGTGCACGACCTGCCCGGCGTCGGCGCCAACTTGCAAGACCATCTGCAAATTCGCTCGGTCTACAAAGTCAGCGATGCAACCACCCTCAACACTTTGGCGGCCACCCGCTGGGGCAAGCTGCGCATTGGCTGGGAATACCTGCTGCACCGCACCGGGCCCATGAGCATGGCGCCCTCGCAACTGGGGGCGTTCACCCGCAGCCGCCCGGAGCTGGAGCACCCCAATTTGCAATACCACGTGCAGCCGCTGTCGCTGGACGCGTTTGGTGAGCCATTGCACGGCTTCCCCGCGTTCACCGCCAGCGTCTGCAACCTCAACCCCACCAGCCGCGGCACGGTGCACATCCGCAGCCCCAACTTTGAAGATGCGCCCAGCATTGCGCCCAATTACCTGAGCACCGCCGAAGACCAGCGCGTGGCCGCCGAGAGCCTGCGCGTCACGCGCCGCATCGTCAGCCAATCTGCGCTGGCGCGCTACCAGCCGCAAGAATTCAAGCCCGGGGTGCAATACCAAACCGATGAAGAGCTGATCCGCCTGGCGGGCGACATTGCCACTACCATCTTCCACCCCGTAGGCACCACCAAAATGGGGCGCAACACCGACCCCATGGCCGTGCTGGACAGCCACCTGCGCGTGCGCGGCATACAGGCGCTGCGCGTGGTGGATGCCGGGGCCATGCCCACCATCACCAGTGGCAACACCAACAGCCCCACGCTGATGCTGGCCGAAAAAGCTGCGCAATGGATCCGCGCCGACCACAAAGCACGCCACGGCCTCAACGCCGCAGCACCCGCCCGCGCGCAGCCCGTGCCACAGCCAGACGCCGAGGCCGCTTCGCTTACGCTCTAAACAAAAAAGAGAGCTACCAGCGTACGTGTTTGCTTGGTTTTGATATGAAAACTATTCAAAACCCAGCAATAACAAGCGCTAGCAGCTCTCTTTTTATTTATTAATTGCCCCGAGCCTTCCACTACCCCGCCGCATGCCAGGCCAGCGGGGCACAACGGCGCCCCTGCGCGACACGGCCCATACCTGATGGCCCATCGCCCGCACAACGCCAGCCAGTCCAGGTGCTGCCAACACGGCCTTGGGCTTAGCGCAGCCGTCCAATGTAGCGCCCCGCATCCTCCGAAGTTAGCTCCGGCGCAGACGGCGGCGCCCCGGCCTGCAGCCCACGCAGCGGGGGCAGGCGTTCCTGCAGGGGCATTGCCTGCGGCCCTTGCGCAGCGGGTGCGCCGATGTGGGCTTCCAGCTTTGCCGCCAGCGCTGCCAGTGCGGCATCCCCCTCTTCGTGGGCACAGGCCCGCGCCACACGCACCACTTCGCGGGCATAGGCATCGTTGACCGCCATCCAGTCGGTATCGGTCACCCGCCCCGCTTTGCGGCGCAGGGCCACATGCAAATGCGCCGCCACGGCCATGCGTTCATTGCTGCTCATCGCTCCACTCCTTGCTCGGTCATGCGCTGGCCATCACGGGCCAAGGTGTTCGCGGTGCTGGCTGATGTCCAGCCCCTGCTGCTCGTCGGGCAGCTCCACGCGCACCGGTAGGAATCGATCCGTCACCCACATCAGCACGCAGGTAGCCGCAAAACTAAAGGCTGCCACGGCCACCACCGCCACGGCTTGCGCCAGCACATTGCCTTGCACGCCAGCAATGGTGCTGCTGGCCAGCAGCCCGGTCAGGATGGCGCCCACCATGCCGCCCAAACCGTGCACACCAAACACGTCCAGCGCATCATCAGCGCCCAGCCAGCGCTTGAACCCCGTGGCGCCCCAGTAGCAAACCAGACCGGCCACCGCCCCAATGCCCAGGCCCGCCCCCATGCCCACATAGCCTGCCGCCGGCGTGACGGCCACCAGCCCCGCAACCAGGCCCGAGCACAGCCCCAGCAGCGATGCACGGCGGTGCAGCAACCACTCGCCCGCTGCCCAGCCCAAGGCGCCCCCCGCCGCTGCCAAATGGGTGACCACCATGGCCAATGCAGCACGCCCATCGGCGGCCAGGGCCGAGCCCCCGTTAAAACCAAACCAGCCTACCCACAGCAAGCATGCGCCCAGCATGGTCCAGCCCAGGTTGTAGGGCTGAAAGGCTTCTTTGCCATAGCCGTCGCGCTTGCCCAAATAGCAGGCACACGCCAGCCCCGCCGCACCCGCATTCACGTGCACCACCGTGCCCCCTGCAAAATCCAGCGCGCCCATGCGGGCCAGCCAGCCCCCGGGCTCCCACACCCAGTGCGCCACGGGCACATACACCAGCAGGCTCCACAGCGCCATGAACAGCATCAGCGCACCAAAGCGCATGCGCTCCACCAAGGCGCCCACGATCAAGGCGGCCGTGATGATGGCAAACGTGAGCTGAAACAAGGCATAGGCCGCCTCGGGAATGTGCGGCGCCATGGGGCTGACGGCCACCTGCTGCGCCACCAACTGGTAGTCCAGCCCGCCAAACCACCAGCGATCCAGCCCACCCAGCCAGCGCGTGCCGGGCGTCAGCGCCAGCGAATAGCCCACCGCAAACCACACCACACTGACCACACAGGCGGTGCCCAGCACCGCCGCCAGCGTGCTCAGCACATTCTTGCGCCGCACCATGCCTGCATAAAACAGCGCCACACCGGGCAAGGTCATCAACAGCACCAGCGTGGCCGACACCAGCACCCATGCGGTGTCGGCAGCGTGCATCTGCGCCAAGCCCACCAGTTGCTGCGCCTGCACCGCCTGCGGCAAAGCCAGCCATACACCCCACCCCCACCGCCTACACAGTTTGCTGCGCATCTGCATGTCGACCTCTCCCGTGGATTTTTGGTGCAGGCCACCAAGCACAAGCCGTGCCTGCGCAAAGCAGGCGTGCATGCCACCACGTAAAGCAATCTCAACTAATGCTTGTCAGACACCGCACCCGCTCCTTGCGGGAAATCCCCGATGCACCATCCCGAAGCAAGGCTTACATTGACCCCACTCTAGCGCGCACCAAGGTGTGGCAGCACGGAGGGCCCGAGGAGACAACTCGATCCACAACCAGACCAATATCTACAAAGCATCCACCAATGAGATGCCTTTCCAAAGCGCCGGCACCCCCGGCGCTTTTTGTTTGGGCAAGTGACAGCTTGGGGCAACCAGCCAGCGCACAATGCAGCCCATCATGGAATGGATCTTTGTTTCTCTGGCTTCGGCCCTCGCAGGTTTTGTGGATGCCATCGTGGGCGGTGGCGGGCTGATTCTGGTGCCCGCCATGTTTGCTGCTTTCCCCCACGCCGCGCCTGCCACCTTGTTTGGCACCAACAAAAGCGCAGCCGTCTGGGGCACGGCCATGTCCACCTGGCAATACAGCCGCCGCATCTCCATCACCTGGGCCACGATCACGCCGGGCATCGTGGCCGCAGGGGTGGGCGCTTTTGTTGGCGCATGGGCGGTGACGCTGGTCAACCCCGACTTTTTGCGCAAGCTGCTGCCCTTTATCTTGCTGGGCGTGCTGCTCTACACACTGGCCAAAAAAGAGCTGGGCCGCGACCACGCCCCCCGCCACAGCGTGCGCGCCACGCAGTGGCTCACCGCAGGCATTGGTCTGGTGATTGGGTTTTATGACGGCTTTTTTGGCCCCGGCACGGGCAGTTTTTTTGTGTTTTTGCTGGTGCGTCTGCTGGGCTATGACTTTTTGAATGCCTCCATCAACGCCAAGCTGATGAACGTCACCACCAACATCGCCGCGATTGCCCTGTTTGCGCTCAAAGGCCATGTCTGGTGGCACTTTGCCGTACCGCTGGCGGTGGCCAACGTGCTGGGCAGTGTGCTGGGCACCTGGATGGCCCTGCGCCACGGCGCGGGCTTTGTGCGCGTGATTTTCATCGTGGTGGTGGGCCTGCTGATTCTCAAAACCGGCTGGGATGCCTTTGGCGCTTAGCCCGCTGCACGGCGCGACTGGGCATAAAGCCATCGGGGCTGCTCCAGCGCCCTTCTGCATCAACGAAGGCTGACTTCTATAATCACGCGCTGCTTTCGCCCTCAGGCCACCCCGTTTCGGTGCATTCAGCACCGTTGGTCGGGTGGCACAGCGGGCATCTTGTGCCCTGCTGTGGCCCCTATGTTTCCGCGCCGCGTGGTGCGTGCGGAGGCTCCAAACCCTTGGAGCCGGGGGCCGGACCCTGCGACTGTCTCCAGGAACTTCTCATGAAACGCATTTCCGTGATCGCCGCTGCCGCATTGGCAGTATTGGCTGCTACTGGTGCCCACGCCCGTAGCTTGGACGCCATCCAAAAGGACGGCACCCTCCGTGTGGCCACCGAGGGCTATTACGCCCCTTTTGCCTACTTTGAAGGCAAGAAGCTGACCGGCTTTGAAGTGGACTTGACCGAGCTGATGACCCAGAAGATGGGCCTGAAGCTGGAGTGGAAGACCATTTCTTTCGACGCGCTGCTCACCGGCCTCAAGCAAGACCGCTGGGATCTGGTCATCTCCTCGCACGGCATCACGCCCGAGCGTGAAAAAGCCGTCACCTTCACCCTGCCCCACTACTGCTCGGGCGCGCAGGTGATCTCTACCGACGCTGCCATCCAAGGCGCCAAGGACCTGAGCGGCAAGACCGTATCGGCCCAAACTGGCACCACCTACCTGGAGTACGTGCAAAAGAACGTAGCCGGTGTGAAGCGCGTGGTGAACTTCCCCACCAACGAAGCGGCCATGAACGCGCTGATGACCAAGCGCGCCGATGCGTGGGTGACCGAGCGTTTCCTGGCCAAGGAAATGCTGCAAAAAAACCCCAAGATCAAGTTCCACCAGGGCGAGTTGCTGTTTGTGGAAAAGATTGCCGCTGCCGTCGCCAAGGACAACCAGCCGCTGGCGGACGCGTGGAACAAGGCGTTTACCGAGTCCTTGAAGGACGGCAGCTACGCCAAGATTTCGCAAAAGTGGTTCCAGGAAGACATTCGTTGCCCTGACTAAACCTGCGAAGTGGCAGTGGGCAGGCGCGCCAGCATGGCGCTGCCGCGCCCCTGCCAACGCCCTGCCACCGCTGGCAGGGCGTTTTTTGTTTCACCAACCCCGTTTTTCTTATGCTTACCGCCCTTTGGCCCTCCCACTGGAGCCGTCCACAGCGCAGCAATGCCACCCTCATCACCGCCTTGCTGCTGATGGTGGTGGTCGTGTCCTTGCTGGGTGACTTGCTCAGCCTGATGCCCGAACCGATCGGGGACCACGCGGCCGAATTTGCCGAAGGCGCGCGCACCACGCTGTACCTGACCCTCATCAGCGGCGCTGTCGGCCTGCTGCTGGGTGTGTTCGCCGCGCTGGCACGCACCTCGGGCAATGCGTTGTTGCGCAGCGTCTCTGGCGCCTACATCTGGATCATTCGCGGCACGCCGCTGCTGGTGCAGATTCTGTTCATGTACTTTGCGCTGCCCGTGCTGGTGCCGTGGCTGAGCCTGCCGGACTTTGCCGCCGCCTGCGTGGCCTTGTCGCTCAACGTGGGCGCCTACAACGCCGAAGCTGTGCGCGCGGGCCTGAACGCCGTGCCCCGTGGCCAGGCCGAAGCGGCCCGCGCCCTGGGCCTGCCCAAAAGCCGCGTGTTTCTGGACGTGGTGTTCCCCCAGGCGTTCAAGATTTCGCTGCCCCCGCTGGTGAGCAATTTTGTCGCCTTGCTCAAGGACTCATCGCTGGCCTACGCGATTGGTGTGGTGGAGCTGACCAATGTGGGCAACCGCATCCAGTCGGCCACCTTCCAGCCCGTCGAGACCCTGGTCACCGTGGGCATCACCTACTTGGTGCTGACCACGCTGGTCACCCAGGTCACCGACGCCATCGAGTACCGCTTTGATGTGGAGGGCCGCCAGAAATGAACGCCACCTGCAATACCCGCATTCCTTACATCGTTTGCGAGAACGTCACCAAAAGCTTTGGCAGCCACCAAGTGCTCCAGGGCGTCTCCACCGCGTTCAGCAAAGGCGAAGTGACGGTCATCATCGGCGCTTCCGGCTCGGGCAAATCCACGCTGCTGCGCGCGCTGAACCGCTTGGAGCCGCACGACGGCGGAACCATCACCATCGACGGCGTACCTGTCACCGACCATGAAGCCACGCTGCAAAAGCAGCGCTGCGAAGTGGGCATGGTGTTCCAGCAGTTCAACCTGTTTGGCCACATGACGGTGCTGGACAACATTACCCTGGCGCCGCGGCGCATTCACAAAACCCCGCGCGCCACGGCCAATGCCAAAGCGCTGCAGCTGCTCGAGCGCGTGGGCATGCAAGACCATGCGCACAAATATCCGTGGCAGCTGTCCGGTGGCCAGCAGCAGCGCGTGGCGATTGCCCGTGCGCTGGCCATGGAGCCGCAGGTGATGCTGTTTGACGAACCCACCAGTGCGCTCGACCCCGAGATGGTGCAGGAGGTGCTGGAAGTCATGCGCGGACTGGCCCAAAGCGGCATGACCATGATCGTGGTCACCCACGAGATGGGCTTTGCCCGCGAAGTGGCCGACCGCGTGATGTTCTTTGACCAAGGCTGCATCGCTCACGAAGCGCCCCCGGCCGAATTCTTTGCCCGCCCCGCCAACGAGCGTATCGCCGCCTTCATTGGTCGCGTGGCACACTAGGCGCTGTTTTCACACCGCCCTGCGGCTTATCAAACTAAGGAGCTATCAGCGCCCGTGTTTCAAGGGTTTGAGCATTCTTGAATGCTCAAACACAGAAAACACCAGCGCTGGCAGCTCCCTTTTTTTACGTCTGTTATTGGCACATGCGTACCGAACGTTGGGGCCTTGTCGCCCTGCTCACCGTCACCGTGGTCTGGGGCACCACCTTTCCTGCGATGAAGCAGCTCACCGCCGACCTGAGCGCGCTGCAGATCATCTGGCTGCGCTTTGGCATCGCGGCCGTGGTGCTGCTGCCGCTGTGGCGGGGCCTGCGCCGCGCAGAGCTGCGCTGGGGGCTAGGCCTGGGCGTGCTGAACTTTGTCGCTTTCTGGCTGCAAATTGAAGGTCTGCAGCACACCACCAGCAACCGCAACGCGTTTGTGACGGGGCTGAATGTGCTGATCGTGCCGCTGCTGGCCTGGCTGCTGCTGCGCCGCCGCACGGGCTGGCACATCTGGGCAGCCTGTGCACTGGCCGTGGCTGGCATGTGCCTGATGTTTTTTGAAGACGCGCCGTGGAACTGGGGCGACACGCTGACGCTGTGCAGCGCCGTGGTCTACGCCCTCTACATTTTGGCCATGGAAGCCGCCGCGCTGCGCAACCAGGCAGCGCCCTTGCGGGCGCCGCGCATGGCCGCTGCGCTGGCAGGGTCGATGTGGGCCTGCACCACGCTGATGCTGCTGGTACAGCCGCAAGGCATGGTGCAGCTGTATGCCCAGGCCACCGCGCTGCCTGGCAGCGGCTGGGTGGCGATCGTTTACCTGGGCTTGATGGCCAGCGCCCTGGTCGTCGTCTTGCAGGCGTGGGGCCAGCAGTATGTGGACGCCATGCGCAGCGCGATTGTGTTTGGGCTGGAGCCGGTGTTTGCCGCGCTCACCGCGTGGTGGCTGATTGGTGAGCGCATGGGCCTGGTCGCCCTGTGCGGTGCCGCGTTGATGGTGGTGGCCCTGATTTTCAGCCAGTACGCGCCGCCGCCACCTCGCACTGCGCGCCAGCGCGGCGGGCCAGCCCGGGTGAACGCGCCCAGCACTTAGCGGCGCTGAGGGCGCCACCGCTCGCGCAGCGCCTTAATCCTCAACTTCCGGCTCGGCCCCCGCAGGAGCGGCCAGCTCCGGCGCACGCGGCGCGGCCACGTCGCCCCCACTGAGGTTCTCCAGCACGCGGGCAGCGCCCACACCGGGCAGGGCCATGCGCTCGTACCGGGCCATCATGGCCTGGCCGCTGCGTGGCGTACCGATAGGGCGCCCCACCTGCCCTTTGCGCACTGCTGCCATGTCTTCTTCGCTGGGGTACTGATCCAGCAGCCAGTAATCAAACACCCGGCGCGCGATAGGGGCCGCAGCGGCAGCGCCAAAACCGGCGTTTTCCACAATCAGTGCAACGGCAATCTTGGGGTTTTCGGCCGGGGCATAGGCGATGTACAGCGAGTGATCGCGCTGGTGTTCGGCCAGCTTGGCGGCGTTGTACTTTTCTTTCTGGCCGACCGTGACCGCCTGGGCCGTACCGGTTTTCCCCGCCGAGGTGTAGGGTGCACCACCGAACACAAAGCGCGACGTGCCCTCCACCGTGACCGCCGCCAGCGCGCTGCGCACGGCTTCCACGTGCTCAGGCTTGTAGCCCATGGAGGTGCCTTCTTCGCGGTACAGCGGCTTGAACTGGCGGCTTACGGCATCGACCGTGCCCTTGCCCAGATGCGGGGTATGCTGAATGCCGTGGTTGGCCAGCATGGACGTGGCATACGCCAGCTGCACCATGGTGAAGTGGTTGTAGCCCTGGCCAATGCCCAGCGAGATGGTTTCGCCCGCATACCACTTCTTTTGCTCGGGGCGCTTGTAGGTGTTGCGCTTCCACTCGGTGCTGGGCAGCACGCCGCGGCCCTCGCCCACCAAGTCAATCCCGGTCTGGCGGCCAAAGCCCATGGGCGACAGATACTCGTGGATGGTGTCCACCCCCATGTCATTGGCCAGCATGTAGTAGTACACATTGGACGACTTGATGATGGAGCGGCGCAGATTGGTCGGGCCGTTGGGGTGGCCCGAGCGGAAGGTATGGCCTCCAAACGTCCAGCTGCCGCTGTCCTGGATGGTGGTTTCAATCTTGCGCTTGCCCGACTCCAGCCCCGCAATCGCCATAAAAGGCTTGTAGGTAGAGCCCGGTGGGTAGGTGCCGCGCAGCGCACGGTTGAGCAAGGGGCGGTCGATGGAGTTGTTGAGAAAATCCCAGTTTTCCTGGTCAATGCCGTCCACGAACAGGTTCAAGTCATAGCCAGGCTTGCTCACCATGGCCAGCACTTCGCCGTTGCGCGGGTCCATGGCCACCAGCGCACCACGGCGCTCGCCGTACAGGTCTTCCACCAGCTTTTGCAGCCCCACATCCAGGCTCAGCACCACGGTGTCCCCGGGCGTGGCGGGGCGGCTGTTGAGGCGGCGCACCGCATAGCCACCGGCCGTGGTTTCCAGCTGCTCCCACCCCGTGGTGCCGTGCAGCTGTTTTTCGTAGCTTTGCTCAATGCCCAGCTTGCCAATCACCTCGGTGCCCCGGTAGTTGGCATAGTCATCGCTGTCTTCCAGCGCCTCTTGTTCGCGCTGGTTGATGCGGCCGATATAGCCCACCACATGGCCCGCCACATCTTCCAGCGGGTAATTGCGGAAAAAGCGGGCCTTGATATCCACCCCGGGAAAGCGCCAGCGCTGCGCGGTAAAGCGCGCCACTTCCTCATCGCTCAAGCGGCTGCGCAAAGGAATCGATTCAAAGCGCTTGGAGTCGTCCATCAACCGCTTGAACTTGCGCCGGTCGCGGGGGGTGATTTCCACCAGTTGCGACAGCTCATCGATGGTGGCCTCCAGATCCGGCACCTTGGAGCGCGTAATCTCCAGCGTGTAGGCGGAGTAGTTGGTGGCCAGCACAATGCCGTTGCGATCCAGAATCTGCCCCCGGTTGGGCACGATGGGCACCACCGCCGTGCGGTTGCTCTCGGCACGCTCGGCAAAGCTGTCGTGGCGTACCACTTGCAGCACAAACAAGCGGTAGAGCAGCACACCAAACATGAGCAGCACCACCAAGGCCACCACGGCAATGCGCACACGAAATTTGTAAAGCTCCGCTTCGCTGTTACGGACTTCGAAGCCGCTCATGCCAGCTCCTTCCAATCAGGGGCACACCGCGGACAACGCATCGCGCCCGCCTTACAAAGGACGGTTGCTGTCAGCATCGGGCGCACGGCGCTGGGGCGCCAGCAAGATCGCACTCACAAGGGGCCACAGCACCATCTCCAGCACCGGGGCCAGCGCAATGCTGAATCCGGGGAACATTCCGCCGGCCAACATGCGAATGAGCATTTGCAGCACATGGGCTGCGGCAAACACGGGCAGCAGCTGCAGCGCCTGCGTCAGCGGTGAAAACCACATCATGCGGCGGCTAAAGCGTTGCGAAAAATAAACCACCAGCACATAAGTGAGCGCATGCTGACCCAGCAAGGCGGTCTGCTGCACATCCACCCCCAGCCCCAGCAAAAACGCCACACTCATCGGCATGCGATGGGGGTGGTGCATGGCCCAGAACATCAGCACCAGCATCAGCAAATCGGGCATCCACACAAAGCCCCCCAGCGGCAGCAGGCTCAGCAAAAACACCAGCGCCACGCTAAAGGCAATAAAAGCCGGGCGCACCGGCATCAGCAGTTGCTGACCACGCGGCATGATCATCGTTGACCTCCTGCACCGGGCAAATTGGCCTTGCCCAAGGCTCGGCGCTGGGCGGACTTATCTTCGCGCTGCTGCTTGGTTTCGGCCTCTGAAGGCGCAATGGGCGCCGCATCGGGCGAATGCTGGGCCTTCACCATGTTCAGCGGCGTCAGCACCATCACATGGCGGGCGCCATCCAGGCGGGCAATCGGCTCACAGTAAATCCGCATAAAAGGCGACTGAGCGCGGCGCTCCACCTGCACCACCCGTGCAACTGGCAGCCCCGCAAGGTAGACCCCGTCCACACCGCTGGTGACCAGCTCATCCCCCACCAGAATGTCGGCATCGTTGGACAGGAAGCGCAGCTCCATGCTGTCGGTGCGCAAATTGGAGGCGTCACCATATGCCACGCTGCGCACGCCGGTGCGCGCCACCATCACCGGGATGGCCTGGTCGCGGTCAGACAGCAAGGTCACTTCACTGGAAAACGGTTGCACCCGGGTCACTTGACCCAGCACCCCCAAATCATCCAGCACAGGGCTGCCCGCCTCAATCCCGGCAACCTGTCCTTTGTCCAGCACCACGCGGCGGGTGTAGCTATCGGGGGTTTCGTACATCACCTCCGCCGCCACCGTATCTACCGTCAAGCGCGGGCGCAACTGCAGCAAATCGCGCAGTTGCTGGTTTTCTTCGTGCAAACGCTCGGCCTCGTGGGCTTTGAGCATCATGGCAGTCATTGCCTGGCGAGACGCTACCGCTTCGTTTTGCGCCTTTGCCAGATCTTCAAAATACGACTGCCCGCTGGCGAGCCACTCCACGGGCTGCATCACTGCCCACTGCAGCGGAAACAGCACCGCCGAGACGGCCTGGCGCAAGGGCTCGGTAATCTTCAAACGCGCATCAGCCAGCATCAGCACCAGGGCTACGGCGCTGAACACCAGCACCCGGGTGCCGGCAGACACACTGTGTTTGAACGAGGAAGGCGCGTCGCGCTCTAAGGTTCTCAAGCTCATGGTGCGCACCTGTGCGTGTGCGTTGCAGCACCGACGGCCACGCCGCGCGGCCCGTCAGAGATCCGAGCTTTCACAGAGAACATGGGGAAACCATTCCATCCAAAAGCTTGCCGCGGGCAATCAGGCACCCGGCGGCAAGCTGTGCACCGCATCAGTCGCTGGTAAAGATGCTGCCTTGACGATCCAAGCTGTCCAGCGCCATGCCGCAACCGCGCACCACGCAGGTCAGCGGCTCTTCGGCGACCAGCACGGGCAGGCCGGTTTCCTCGGCCAGCAGGCGGTCCAGGTCACGCAGCAGGGCGCCGCCGCCGGTCAGCATCATGCCGCGCTCGGCAATGTCGGCGCCCAGCTCGGGGGGTGTCTGCTCCAGCGCGTTCTTCACGGCGGAGACGATCTGGTTGAGCGGCTCGGTCAGCGCTTCCAGCACTTCGTTGGAGCTGATGGTGAAGCTGCGGGGCACGCCTTCGGACAGGTTGCGGCCCTTGACTTCCAGCTCCTTGACTTCCGAGCCGGGGAAGGCCGAGCCAATTTGCTTTTTGATCAGCTCTGCCGTGGGTTCACCAATCAGCATGCCGTAGTTGCGGCGGATGTAGCTGATGATGGCTTCATCGAACTTGTCGCCGCCCACGCGCACCGAGCCTTTGTAGACCATACCGCCCAGCGAGATCACGCCCACTTCGGTGGTACCGCCGCCAATGTCGACCACCATCGAGCCGGAAGCCTCCGACACGGGCAGGCCAGCACCGATACCGGCGGCCATGGGCTCTTCAATCAGGTACACGGCCGTGGCGCCCGCCGCTTCTGCTGCGTCCTTGATAGCGCGGCGTTCCACCTGGGTCGAGCCGCAGGGCACGCAGATGATGATGCGCGGGCTGGGCGTCATCACATTGCGGGGGTGCACCATCTTGATGAACTGCTTGATCATCTGCTCGGTGATCACAAAGTCCGCAATCACGCCATCCTTCATGGGGCGGATGGCTTCGATGTTGCCGGGCACCTTGCCCAGCATGGCCTTGGCTTCGCGGCCCACGGCCTGAATCACCTTCTTGCCGTGGGGGCCACCTTCGTGGCGGATTGCGACCACCGAGGGCTCGTCCAGCACGATGCCCTTGTCGCGGGCGAAAATCAGGGTATTGGCTGTACCCAGGTCAATGGCCAAATCGGTGGAGAAGTACCGACGGAAAGCACCGAACATTCAAATTTCCTCTCAGGCACAGCACGCGCTTCGGCTTGCTATCGCCAGGGTATAGATCAACAGGAATCAGGGGGGAGTCAAGTTTAGGCTTTTCTGCACAATCGCAGCCATCCAAAGATGGCAATTGCGCAAAGACCAGATAATACCGTATCCCCTGTGAATAACTCATGGCGGCGCACGCCGTCTGACAGCTTTACATCCGGTTTCGAACCGCAGAAAACCTATGGCACTCACCTCGAACGACATTGACCGCATCGCCAACTTGGCGCGGCTCGAACTCTCCCCAGAAGAAAGTGCGCGCATGCTCTCGCAACTCAACGGCTTTTTCGGCATGGTCGAAAAGATGCAGGCTGTGGATACCTCGGGCGTGCTGCCGCTGGCCCACCCTGTAGCCGCCATCCAAGATGTGGTGCTGCGCCTGCGTGAGGACGTGGCCAGCGAGCCCAACCAGCGCGAAGCCAATATGCGCAACGCACCCGCCCAGGGCGAGGGTCTGTTCCTCGTGCCCAAGGTCATCGAATAAGCGCAAGGCAAAAAAATTTCATGAGCACTACCGATCTGCACCACCTGGGCGTGGCCGAACTGGCCGCCCAGCTCAAGAACAAGCAAGTCTCCGCCGTGGAAGCGGCCCAGCACTTTCTGGCCCGCGCCCAGCAGCACCAGCACCTGGGCGCGTTTGTGGCCATCAACGAATACGCCACCCTGGCCCAGGCCAAGGCGGCCGATGCGCTGATTGCCGCAGGCCAAGGCGGCCGACTGGCCGGTGTGCCGATGGCGCACAAAGACATCTTTGTCACCAAGGACTTCCCCACCACCGCCGCCAGCAAAATGCTGCAGGGCTACCAGTCGCCGTTTGACGCCACCGTGGTGCGCAAGCTGGCCGACGCAGGCATGGTCACGCTGGGCAAGCTCAATTGCGACGAATTCGCCATGGGCGGCGCCAACGAAAACTCCGCCATCGCCCCCGTGGGCTTTGCTGAGCCCCAGCCCGTGCGCAACCCCTGGAACACCGAGCGCGTGCCCGGTGGCTCTTCGGGCGGTTCGGCCGCAGCGGTGGCGGCCCGTCTGGCCCCTGCGGTCACCGGTACCGACACCGGCGGCTCGATTCGCCAGCCTGCATCGTTTTGCGGCATCACCGGCATCAAGCCCACCTATGGCCGCGCCAGCCGCTACGGCATGATCGCCTTCGCCTCGTCCCTGGACCAGGCCGGCCCCATGGGCCGCAGCGCCGAAGACTGTGCGCTGCTGCTGTCCGAAATGTGCGGCCCCGATCTGGACCGTGACTCCACCAGCCTGGACCACCCCGCCGAAGACTTCACGCTGCAGTTGAACGACAGCATCGAAGGCCTGCGCATTGGTATCCCTGCTGAATTTTTTGGCGAAGGCCTGTCGGCCGACGTCCGCGCCGCCGTGGATGCCGCGCTCAAGGAATACGAAAAGCTGGGCGCCAAGCTGGTGCCCATCAGCCTGCCGCGCACCGAGCTGTCCGTGCCCGTGTACTACATCTTGGCGCCGGCCGAAGCGTCGTCCAACCTCTCGCGTTTTGACGGCGTGAAGTTCGGCCACCGCGCGGCCAAGTTCAGCGACCTGAACGATATGTACAAAAAGACCCGTGCTGAAGGCTTTGGCGACGAGGTCAAGCGCCGCATCATGATCGGTGCCTACGTATTGAGCGAAGGTTATTACGACGCTTACTACCTGCAAGCGCAGAAGATCCGACGCATGATCGCCGACGACTTCCAAGCCGCGTTCAAGGAATGCGACGTGATCGCCGGTGCCGCAGCGCCCACCACCGCATGGGCGATTGGTGGCAAGGCCGACCCCGTCAGCAACTACTTGGCCGACGTGTTCACCCTGCCCGCATCGCTGGCCGGTTTGCCCGGTTTGAGCCTGCCCGCAGGCTTTGGCGACGGTGGCATGCCCGTGGGCTTGCAGCTGATTGGCAACTACTTTGCCGAAGCCAAGTTGCTCAACGCGGCGCACCGCTTCCAGCAAGCCACGGACTTCCACCTGCAACGCCCCGCAGGCTTTTAAACCATAGCTGCCAGCGTAGGCTGCATCAACGCTAGAGGCCAAAAACACTACAAACTCTAGCGCCCCGCTTGCACTGGCACCCCGCATTGATTGCAGCAAGGACTTGTACCGAACATGACTGCCAAACTCATTCAGGGCTACGAAGTCGTCATCGGCTTTGAAACCCACGCCCAACTGGCGACCAACTCCAAAATCTTCAGCCGCGCCAGCACCGCCTTTGGTGCCGAGCCCAACACGCAAGCCTGCGCGGTGGACTTGGCCCTGCCCGGCACCCTGCCCGTGATGAACAAAAAGGCCGTGGAATGCGCCATCAAGCTCGGCTTGGCGCTGGGGAGCCACATCGCGCCCCGCTCGATCTTCGCGCGCAAAAATTACTTCTACCCCGACCTGCCCAAGGGCTACCAAATCTCCCAGTTTGAGATTCCCGTGGTGCAAGGCGGTGAGGTGAGCTTCTACGTCGGCGACAAGCTGCACACCGTGCGCTTGGTGCGCGCGCACTTGGAAGAAGACGCGGGCAAGTCCGTGCACGACCAGTTCCCCACCGAGTCCGGCATTGACCTGAACCGCGCAGGCACCCCCCTGCTGGAAATCGTGACCGAGCCCGATATCCGCAGCACCGAAGAAGCCGTGGCCTACGCCAAAGAGCTGCACAAAATCGTCACGTGGATTGGCATTTGCGACGGCAACATGCAAGAAGGCAGCTTCCGCTGCGATGCCAACGTGTCCGTGCGCAAGCCCGGTGCGCCTTTGGGCACGCGCCGCGAGATCAAGAACTTGAACTCGTTCAAGAACATGCAAATCGCCATCGACTACGAAATTCGTTGGCAGATTGAGCAGATCGAAGACGGCTACGAGATCCAGCAAGCCACCGTGCTGTTCAACCCCGACACGGGCGAAACCCGCGCCATGCGCACCAAGGAAGACGCGGCCGACTACCGCTACTTCCCCGACCCCGACCTGCCACCGCTGGTCGTGGCCGACAGCTGGGTGCAAGACGTGAAGGCCTCCATGCCCGAGTTGCCCCGCGCTATGGCCGCCCGCTTTGTGGAGCAATACGCGCTGCCCGAGTACGACGCCACCACGCTCACGCAATCGCAAGAAATGGCCGCTTACTTTGAGCGCACCGCCAAGGCCTGCGGCCAAGCCAAGCTGGCCTCCAACTGGGTGATGGGCGAAATCTCCCGCCGCCTGAACACCGAAGAAATCGGCATGGATGCGGTGAAGGTCTCCAGCGAACAGCTGGCCGCGCTGATTGGCCGCATTGCCGACGGCACCATCAGCAACAACGCCGCCAAGCAGGTGTTTGAAGCGCTGTGGACCGGTGACGGTTCGGACGTGGACGCCGTCATCGAAGCCAAGGGCCTCAAGCAAATGAACGACACCGGCGCGCTGGAAGCCATCATTGACGAGGTGATTGCTGCCAACCCCGGCAACGTCGAGCAATACCGCGCGGGCAAGGACAAGGCGTTCAATGCCTTGGTGGGGCAGGTGATGAAGGCCTCGAAGGGTAAGGCCAACCCTGGGCAAGTCAACGAGTTGCTCAAGGCCAAGTTGGCGTAAGCCGCTGCTTTTTGCCTTGCGAATACCAAGCCTCCTTCGGGAGGCTTTTTTATTGGTCGTTCATAGATTGATAGCTGCTGGCGCTTGCTGTGCCTAGGCTTCAGGCTGATTTGGTGCTTGTTGTTTGTTTGGCTTTTGCTGGCCGCTTATCGCGCGGCGGCGACTTACTTTTCTTGCTTGCACAAGAAAAGTAAGCAAAAGAAGTGCACCCCTCTACCCGTGTCCCTTTGGGCTTTGCTGCGCAAATCCCAAGCGGGCAACCTGCGGTGCTCGATCACAGGGCGGGGCCGCAGAACTCACTGCGCTCCTGCGTCGCTGCGTTCAAACAACTGCGGCCAGCTAGATGACGATGCAGATGCGTCCTGCGGCGCATCTGCCCACCCTGCGCTCTGTGCGCCTCGGCACGAGTAGAAGGGATAAAAATCGCTGCTTACTTCTATTTCCTTGCATAAATGCACATACACATGTAACACTATTCTTTTTTTAACAAAAGAGGAAAAAATGATATTCCCTGAGGTCAGATATCTTTACAAATATACCTCTGTAAATGACAACTCACTTGGAATATTTATTAAAGATGAGTTTTGGTTTGCTAAACCAGATACTTTTAATGATCCTTTGGATTGTGGAATTCAGCTAATTAATAATATTAGTAAAGAAAAATTTTTAGAAAAATCAAATGAATATTTAAAATACTTAGAATCATCTAGAAAACCTAGAACAAAAAATCCACAACTGACACAAAAAATTAAAAGTGTAAAAGAGGTAATAACCAAAGTTAAAACTGGGAATGCTCTAACAGATGAAATTCTTGATTCGTTTGCAAAAATAGCTTCAGAATCTTATTCCAAAGATATTAAAAATATTGGAATATTAAGTTTAAGTGAAGTCAACGACAATGTTCTTATGTGGTCACACTATGCAGATCAACATCGTGGTTTTTGCATCGAACTCGAACGAAATAAGGACAGCGATTTAGCTGATAACAAAAAAACACTACCAGTTAGATACTCTATTAAAAAACCGGATATCTCAATTGAAGAACATGAACAAGCAAATAAAGAAGAAGAAAAAGAGATCCGGAGAAGTTTGATTTATACGAAATCAGTTGATTGGAACTACGAAAGAGAATGGCGTGTTATTCAAGATATTGGCAACAAATCTTACAAAATAAATGCAAAAATTAACTCAGTAATTTTTGGTCTAAAAACACCAGAGCATTCAATTAAAACAATTTATGAGCTTTTTAATAAAACAGGATTATTTATAAAATTTAGAAGAGCAAGATTGAAAGAGAAAGATTTTGGAATCGAAATAGTTGATTTTGATCCAAAGTTAATGATTTTTAATGATGAAATAAAAAATGATTCATCATCACATCAATCAGCGAAATCTAATACTGCTGCAAAATTACCAAACTCCTCACCAAGCCTCGCACCTGCCAAACTAAAAGTGAATCACCCTTAATATTTCCCTTCTACCTGCGCCGAGGCGCACAGTCTGTGGGGTGGCGTGTGTGTCGAAGAACACACACGCTTCGTCAATCTGACTCGCCGCAGTTGTTTGAACGCAGCGGCACAGCCGCGCAGTGAGTTCTGCGGCGCACCCCGCAGGCGAGCACCGCAGGTTGCCCGCTTGGGTTTGGCGCAGCCAAACCCAAAGGGACGCAGGTAGCAGAGTTGTCTTTCTTTTGGTTCCTTTTCTTTGACGAAGCAAAGAAAAGGAACTCGCCTCCGGCGCGATAAGCCGGTTCTGCCCTCCACGCCTGCGCAGCATCAAGCTCGTAAAGACGTTTTCAATAAAAGTAGCTGAAAGCGCAAGCTATACAAGGGCTAAAGCCCTATTTGGCTTCATCCCACGCGCCACAGCAAAACCCTTTTCAAGCCCACAGCGCCACGTATCGCCCGTTCCCTTCTGCCCCCGCCTGCCGCGCACAGCCGCAGACGGAAACAGCCAGACGCGCTGTTTGAGCGTGCGGTACGCACGCGAGTTTGCGGCTGGCCCGTCTGGGGCGCGCACGGGAGGTGGCCCGTAGCGCAGCGAAGGGTCGGGGGCAGCAGGGTGCTCTTTCCTTTGCTTACTTTCCTTTGAGCAAGCAAATGAAAGTAAGTCGCTGCCGCGCGACAAGCGGCCTCTGTACTCAAAGCAAAAGCAATGCCCAGACAGAAAAGTGCTTTTCAAAAGCAGTAGCTGCCAGCGCTTTCTACATCAGCGCCAGAGCCCAATTTGGCTTCAATCCAATAGACCCAAAGAAAAGTCCTTTTCAAGCCCGCAGCATCCAACCGCGCCCTATCCTTTCTGCCCCCGCCTCCCGCGCACAGCCCCAGACGGAAGCAGCCAGACGCGCTGTTTGAGCCTGCAAAGCAGGCGAGTTTGCGGCTGGCCCGTCTGGGGCGCGCACGGGAGGTGGCCCGTAGCAGAGCGGAGGGTCGGGGGCAGCAGGGTCGCCTTTCTTTTGGTTCCTTTTCTTTGGCGAAGCAAAGAAAAGGAACTCGCCCCGGCGCGATGAGCCGGCTCTGTCCTCAGATCAAAGGCGGCATCCAAAACGAAAAAACCTTTTCAACAACCATAGCTACCCACGCTTACCGCACAAGCCCTACACCCTCATTTCATCCAAAAAACTGCCACCTCACGCACTTCTCCTATAGTCACGCCACGGGCGCACCCGTACAACCGCACAGCAGGAGGGCTGCCCACCATGATGGACAAAGCGTGGCAAAAAATTCATGTAATGGAAATGATCGCCGTGTGCGTGCTGCTGGGCACGGCGTGGATGTATCTGAAGGCGTATTGGGACTTTGAGCACAATTACCAGACGTGGCTGGCAAACCCGAATGGCGAGGGCATGAGCCGCGCTGAGGCGCTGGGGCTGTCGGGCGATTTTTTGGGGGGCGTGCTCAATCCGATTTTGAGTTTTTTCTCGCTGCTGGCCTTGCTGTTCACCCTGCGCCTGCAGCGGCGCGAGTTGACCGCCACGATGGAGGAGCTGAAAAAATCAACGGTGGCTGCCGAATCGAATGTGCGCCTGTTTACCGAGCAGATTGCGGCGCAGCGGCTGGATGCGTTTGAGAACACGTTTTTCTCGCTGCTCAAGCTGTTTAACAACACGTTCGAGAAGATCAACGAGCACCACGATGCCGAAGCGGGGCAGCCCGCAGGCACCAGTTTGCAGCGGCTGATGCTGCATGCACGCAGCCAGCCAACGCTGGAGGCAGCGCGCGCGGAGTTGATGGCCGACCACAGCGAGATTGACCACTTCATCTCCATCCTGTTTGAGATGCTGAGGTTCATTGAGCAGAAGTTTCCGGACACCGCCCATGGTGACCGCATGTTCTACGCCAACATTCTCAAAGCCATCATCAACCAGGATGCGTTTGAGGCGGTGGCCATGTACGCGGCCACGCGCAACCCGCAAAGCCCGTACATGGAGTTCAAGCAGCTGATTGAAAAGTATGAGTTGCTGCAGGAGCTGGATTTGCGCCCCGCGCAGCGCCAGAAGTTCATGGCGGGCTATGCGCAGTACTTTCCGCAGCTGCAGCCCCCTGCGCCGCTCTAAAGCCCCAGGCGGCGCAGCGCGCTGCAAAGTTCTTTTCAAGAATGAGAGCTGCCAGCGCTTGCTGCATGGGCGCCAGCGGTCTATTTAACTACCAGGCTGCTACTGTGTGCAACGTGCTTTTCTACCGCCTTTAGCGCGCGGGCCCTGCAGGCGGCGGGCATTTTGGGGCCGTGTGGCGCGCACGCAAACCCCGCCCGGGGTGTGCAGAACGTAGCGCCGCTTTGATCCTATGCCAGGGCAACCGGGCACGGGCAGCGCTACCATCGCCAGCATTGCCATTGCATTTGATTGCCCCGGCAGCGTTGCTGCTGCCGCCGCCCAGCGTTATGAACATTCTCTCGATCCAGTCCCATGTCTCTTATGGCCACGTTGGCAATTCCGCCGCAGTGTTTCCGCTGCAGCGCCTGGGGCATGAGGTGTGGCCGGTGTACACCGTCAACTTCTCCAACCACACGGGCTACGGCCAATGGGGCGGCTCGCCCATTCCCGCCAGCGAGGTCGGCGCCATCGTGCATGCGATGGAGCAACGCGGCGCACTGGCCAAGGTGGATGTGGTGCTCAGCGGCTACCAGGGCGGGGCTGACATTGCCGACGCCATATTGGCCACCGTGGCACGCGTCAAAGCGCTCAACCCGAGGGCCACCTACACCTGCGATCCCGTGATGGGCAACGCCAAATCGGGCTGTTTTGTGAACCCTGCCATTCCCGTGCTGTTGCGCGAACGCGTAGTGCCCCAGGCCGATTTGGTGACCCCAAACCAGTTTGAGCTGGGCTACCTGGCAGGCATGCCGGTGCACACACTGGCCGACACGCTGAAGGCGGTGGATGCCGTGATGGCCCTGGGCCCGCGCGCCGTGCTGGTCACCAGCGTGCACTGCCCCGATGCGGCGCCGGGCACCATCTCCATGCTGGCGGCCGATGCCACGGGCGCATGGCTGGTAACCACGCCGCACCTGCCGTTCAAGGCCAATGGCTCGGGCGATGTCACCGCGGCACTGTTTACCGCCCACTACAGCCAGCATTTTGGCCAAAGCGGCTCGGCCCAGCGGGCGCTGGAGCGCACCACGGCCAGCATGTTTGAGCTGCTGCAGCACACCCACCAAAGCGGGGAGCGTGAATTGCAACTGGTGCAGGCCCAAGACAGTTATGTGGCCCCGCGCGCCCACTTTGCTGCTGTGCCCATCCGTTAAGCAGGCCCTGTTTTCGCCATGCGGGGGCCACGGCCCCTTGCCCAATCGACGCGGGCGCAGCCACAATCCGTGAGCACCATCCCAAGGAGGCCGCATGGAACTCACCCTGCTGCGCGAGCAAGATGCCACTACGCTGTGGGCTTTTGAAAACCAGCACCGTCTGTACTTTGAAAACTGGATCAATCCCCGGGCCGACAGCTTCTACACCCCCGAGGGGTTTGACCAGGCGCTGCAGACTGCACTGCGCCAGCAAGCCGCTGACCAGGCCTTTCACTACCTGATCTGGCTGGGTGGCGAACTGGTGGGCCGCATCAACCTGACCCAGGTGCGCCGCGACCACTTTCACAGCGCCTCGCTGGGCTACCGCATCGCGCCCTCGCACAGCGGCCAGGGCCTGGCATCAGAGGCGGTAAAACTGGTGATGCAAAAAGCTTTTCAGGTTCACCACCTGCAACGCCTGGAAGCCACTGCGCGCCCTGAAAACCCCGCCTCCATCCGCGTGCTGCTGAAAAACGGTTTTCAGCAGTTTGGGCACTCGCGCTGCAGCTTGCAACTGCACCGCCAGTGGTTTGACTTGCTGTACTTTGAAGCGCATGCGCCGGGGTTTCACAGACCCGGGGCGGTGCTGTAGCACCCCGGTTCAAAGCCGATCCCACGGCCCAGCGAAGCGGTACGACGAAGGCGGTGCTGCAGCCGCAGGCAGTAAGAACGCACGAATGCTTGGATGCCGCGGCACCGTGAAACCGCGCTGTATGGGGAGTGTTTGAGGCGTGCCTAGGGCGTGCCATCAACGCTAAAAAGATAGCTCCTAACGCTGGATACATAAGCGCTAGAGGCCATTTTTATGAAAAAAGCCTTGTGGCATTCATCCACAAGGCTTTTGCGCGGCGGGCAGGCACACAGCCTTGCCTTCAACGCTTAAAAGGTTTCCCAATCGTCGTCCGCCGTGGCAGCAGCCACTTTGGTCATGCTGGGCATGGACGCGGCCCGGGCAGCCGCCGGCGCGGGCGCGGCCGCTGCGCTGGGCGCCAGGGCCGGGCTTGGGGAGCGTGCCACCGCAGATGCACCGGCAGGCGCAGCTACGGCCGACCGGGGGGAGCCGTGAATCACCGGGCGCTGGATGGCCAACGCGGGAGATTGCAGTGGTTGCGCACTGCCACCTTGCAGACGGAAGATGGACACGGCATGCACCAGCTCATCGGCTTGCTTGCGCAGGCCCTCGGTTGCGCCCGCCATTTCTTCCACCAACGCAGCATTTTTCTGCGTGGTTTGGTCCATGTGCGTGACCGCCTCGGCCACCTGTGCCACGCCGTTGCTTTGCTCACCGCTGGCATGGCTGATGTCGCTGATCAGCTGGGTGACTTTGCGGATTTCGGCAATGGCCTGCTCCATGGTCTCACCCGCATGGGCCGCCTGGATATTGCCTTCATGGATTTCAGCCACGCTGGTGCTGATGAGCTGCTTGATCTCTTTGGCCGCGTCGGCGCTGCGGCCTGCCAGGGCACGCACTTCCCCCGCCACCACGGCAAAACCACGGCCATGCTCACCGGCACGCGCCGCTTCCACGGCGGCATTCAGCGCCAGGATGTTGGTCTGGAAGGCAATGCCATCAATCACACCGATGATGTCGGCAATCTTTTTGCTGCTGGTGTCGATGCCCTGCATGGTTTGCACCACTTTGCGCACGGCTTCACCACCTTCGGTGACCACGCGCTGCGCTTCGCGGGTGAGTTTGTCGGCCGATTGCGCATGCTCGGCGTTGTGGGCCACCGTAGAGCCCAACTCTTCCATGGCGGCGGCCGTTTCTTCCAGCGCGCTGGCTTCGCTTTCGGTGCGGGTGGCCAGATCCATATTGGACTGGGCAATTTCCGCACTGGCCATGGCCACGCTGTGCGCCTGCTCATTCACGGCACGCACCACGCGCGTCAGCCCGGTGTTGGTGTTGTTCATGGCATCGAGCAGGTGCCCGATTTCATCGCTGCGTGTGCTGGGGATGCGCACGGTGAGGTCGCCTTCGGCAATGGCGTCTGCCATGCGGCTGGCTTCATTCAGGGGGCGCACGATCATGCGACGAATCAGCCAGAACCAGACCGCCGCCAGCACCAGCACCGCCATCAAGCCCATCACCGCAAACTTGATGATGAGGCTGCGGGTCTCGGCAATGAATTCATCGGTATACGCGCTGGAAGACACCACCCAGTTCCAGGGAGCGTAGTGGCCGAACACAGCCAGCTTTTCGCGCGCCTCGGTTTCGCCGGGATTCATCCACGGGTAGGTGATCGCGCCTTGCTTGCGCTCCAGCATGTCACGGATAAACAAGGTGCCATTGCTGTCTTTGGCATCAATGATGTTGCTGCCTTCTTGCGCAGGGTGCACCACCAGTTCGCCACGCTGGGGGCCATCTTCCGCCCGCAGCACGTAGTAATAGCCGGTGTCGCCCACTTTCAGTGCCCGCACCGACGCTTTGAGGTGGTTGAGCTGCTCCGAAAAGTCTTGCCCCACAAAGGCAATGCCCACTATTTTTCCTGCAGCATCTTTCAGCGGGCGGTAATGCGTCATGTACTGGCGCCCAAATAACTGTGCCAGGCCCATATAGCTCTGGCCTGCCTGCACGGCGGCATACGCGGGGTGGCTACGCTCCAGCACGGTGCCTACCGCCGCTTCGCCCTTGTCATTTTTCAAGGTGGTGGCAATGCGCACAAAGTCTGCGTTGCTTTGGGCGGCAAAAATAGTGGCCACCGCCCCGGTGCTGCGCGTAAACGCGGGCAGATGCGTGGCATCCCCATTGAGCGGCTCTCCATTAAGGCTCAGCAGTGGCTCGGCACCTGCTTGCTCCAGGCTGAATGTGCCCTGCAGGTGGTGGGCCAAGCTATCTGCCAGGAACTGGGTGCGCTGGCGCAGATCTTTGTCGCTCGACTCAATGAAGCGCAGCAGCATTTGAACGCCTTGCTGCATCTCACCATGCATTTTGGTTTGCAGGGATTGGCTCACACCCCACGCAATCGCCAGCACCAGCACCCCCAAAATAGAAGCGACCCAGACAAAATTGGTGATCGCCAGCTTGACGCCCAGGCCTTGGCGCCGCCAAAAACGTTGGCCGATGTGCATTGAAAACTCTCCTCTACGGCCCCTGTGGGCCACTCTTTTTTTATCTGGCTGTGCGCCCGGGCAGGTGTCTTCGCAACACATGGCAGCATGGATCTGCGCCTTCTACATGCCTGTCTGACAGGGGCCCCAAGAAGCAGGCTGCAGCGTAGCGATATGGCATCAGAAAAGATTGACGCACATCAAGTGGTAACTAAGTGTTGCAACCATTTTCTGCATCCAGTGCCCCTCATTGGGCGATGGGGCCATTCACGGGGGCAGCAGGTGAACGCTGCGCACCATCGCTGAGCGCGGACTCGTCATGCGGGATGTAATAAAAAGGGGGAGCGGGCCAATCTATACAACGCTAGCCAGCGGCTCGCTGTGCCCAACTTCTTCTTTGGACTGGTACAGCGCTACATCGGCACGGTGCAGCGCCGTATCGAGGGAGTCCATTTCATGCACTAGCGCCAGCCCAAAGCTGGCGCGACAGTTATCCAGCGATGCAAAGCGTGGCAGTCCTGCTTGGATACGTTGTACCAAGGCCTGCGCCTGTGCCATATCCAGATCGCGCAAGGCCAAGGCGAATTCCTGCGACCCGATACGGGCGACGAAATCGCCCTCTCGCACAGAGCGCAGCAGCAACTGTGCAAAGCATTGCAGTGCGAGCGCAGAACACGCCCCCATCGCATAGCGCGGGTGCTTTTTGTCTTTGAGCTCACACAGCACCACCACCGTAATCCGGCTGGCTGCAGGCAATGCACCGCAGACCACATCCAGGCCTGAACGGTTGAGCAAGTTGGTCACTACATCACGGTAGCCCGAGTTCCGGGGTTTGGTCGCGCCATCGCGCCAGGCACACCATGCCATGGTGACGCTGCAGAGGGCGGCGAGCAGGAGTGCTGCATCTGTGAAAACGGAGAGCGACAGCAGCAGCGGGCCCAGTAGCACCCAAGCGGTGAAGCCACTGTAGAGCCACCGCAACCATTGATCCAGCTGATGGCGCACTGCCCCGCGCCACGCCAAGGGCAGGGCATAGGCCAACACCAAACCCATGGCCATGCTGCCGGCCACCCCGCGTATGGGTGCGGGCAACGCGCTAGCAGCACCTATCCAAGTGACCGCCAGCACACAGCCAGCGCTGCTCACGACGACGTAGACATTCACCGACTGCCCGTAGTGGGCCACCATGGCCTGTGCGAGGGCCCATGCCGCGCCCCACAGCATCCACACCACCATCACCTGCAAAGACCACGGCACCGGTGCTTGGTGTGCCAGCGCGTAAGCCAGAGCGAGCAGCAGCATACCCAGGGCCTGCCAAAGCACATAGCGGTACGCACGTCGCTGCAACCAGACCACCAGGAGGCCAGCCGCCAGCACCCCGCACAACCAGGGCATGCTCAGCAATTCCAAAGTGGTTGGTAGCAATTTCATGCAGAAATTCCAGAGCGCAAGGGGTGAGGCATACAACAACTTGTATTTCAAATTTTTGTTACACAAGGGTATGACAAACAGGCCGATATGCGCGACAGACAATCACGCAAGTTGCACCCTTCAAACAGGTTTTAACAATTGAACACCTGATTCGTCCACCTCACACCAAAAACTGCGGATGGGCGGTCTTCAAGCACACGTGACACGCAAGGCGTGCGGAACTGGCTCTGTACGAGCAATGAGACCTTGCACTTCGCATGCAGGCAGAGACTGACCATGTACGAGGCAACAATTTGGTCTGCGTGTACTGGCCTTGCAGCAACCAACGACTGTTTGCCGCGCGTTGGATGGCGAGCGATCAAACGCAAGGCAATATGCGCATCCTCCCCGCCGTACTTGCAGATGCAGATGCAGATCCAAATCAAGTGATCTAGCGACCGGAAAGAAGCCTTTGGCCTGTGCTGCCGATCATCGAAGCACGTGATACCGCACATGCGCTGGAGCTAGCCCATCTCACCGGATTTGGCCTTTACTCCACGTCTATGCCCACAACGTGGACGCGGCGTACGCTTTGCGCGTGGCATCAAGATCACTATGGCACACATCAACACCATGTCTACCGCCAATCAGAGCAACCCCTCTTTAGGATGGAGAGCAACGCTGCGCCGAGCCTCATTAATGGCTGCAAGATTTTGGAAGCCTTTACCAGTTGGTACTGGCTCACCTTGCAAAAGCAAGACCAGAACCCTTTGCCCCTGTACGTCGCCACCCAGGTGCACAACACCTCTTGTGCCGTTACACAAGCCATGCCACATTGATGACTAGCGCTTTGTCTACGTCTTTTGAGGAGTTCTGCGATGACAACACCTATGCCGATCAATTTGGACAAACTGCGCAATGCCGTGCAAAAGTTCGGAGCGATGAGTTTTACGACCTCTCAGATCGCCGCCGATTACCATCAAGGCGAAAGCTCCATCACCGATCAGGATGCGCTGCAATTTGACAGCTTGCTGCACCGTCACGCCGCGTTGCTGGGGATTGCGGCCCAGCCCTCCAGCGCAGGAGGCGATACCGTGTGGCAAGCGCTCTGAGCGCACCGCCAAGCCTAAAAGCAAAAAGCACGCTGTATCAGCGTGCTTTTTTCTAGCCCCTATCTCCAGGTCTTCAAGACGACGAATCTGCCGCTGAAACGCTGGGTTGCTGCGACTTCCACAGAGGTAACAGCCGCTGCAGATCCGCATCAAAGCGCTTGTGAATGCGCTGCACCTCATCCGCCTGCGCAGCGAGCAATGCACGCTGCTCTTGCTGGGCTTTCTCCACGTCCTGCAAGGCGCTCTTCAAGCGCGCTGGCGTCTTGCTGGAGTCTTGTTGATAGAACTGCAACTCTTGATCCAATTGTTGCTTCTCTTTGTCCAACTCTTGCAGGCGTTTGCGTGCCAACGCTTGCATCTCTTCCATCTGCAATACTGCATCACGGCGGGCCGCATCGTGCAAGGATCGCTCGGGATAACGCGCGAGCAACACCGCATCGCGCCGCCGCTGCTCTTGCAGGCGCTGTAGTTGCAACTGCTCATTACGCCGCTGCTCTAAACGCTGTGCCATTTCCGCCTCAGTAAGAGCTGGCCCCAGGCGGCCACGCTCTACCCCTGATGGGCTCAGTACACGCTGCTCCCGATCCGCACATTGGGGAATGGGACGATCGGCCGTAATACGATGGCCGGCGGCATCGATACAGCTGTAAATGCCACTCTTGCCCGATGGCTGCGCCATCACCGATGCGGTTAATGCAATGCTGCCCAGGACACCAAACCCCACATGGAATGCCAACCGCATACGGTGATCTTTATTTAATCGTTCACTCCATAGCGCTGGCGGTAGGCCAACACCCGTTCATGGTGTTGTGCCGCTTCGCCATCGCCCCCCCGTGACCCCAAATAGGCCAGCAGGTCGGACAACGTGGAAATTGCACACACCTGCAAACCCAGTTGATTGCGCACGTATTGCACGGCGCTGTGGTCTACATCTTTGCCATTCTCTGTGGCTTTCTCTTGGCGGTCTAGTGCAATGGCCACAGCATGTGGCGTAGCCCCCGCAGCTTGAATCAACGCAATCGATTCACGCGCAGCGGTGCCTGCACTCATCACATCGTCAATGATGAGCACGCGCCCTTTGATGGGTGCGCCCACCAAGGTGCCGCCTTCTCCATGGTCTTTCGCCTCTTTGCGGTTGTACGCAAACGGAACGTTCTTGCCCATGCGCGCCAGTTCCACAGCGACCGTCGCCGCCAACGGGATGCCTTTGTAGGCGGGCCCGAAGACCATATCAAACTCCATGCCGCTGGCCACAATGGCTTTTGCATAGAATTCGGCCAAACGGGCCATCTTGGCACCGTCGTCGAACAAGCCAGCGTTAAAGAAGTACGGGCTCATGCGCCCTGCCTTGGTCTTGAATTCACCGAAACGCAGCACCCCTGCGTCTACGGCAAACTGCACAAACTCTTGCGCCAATAAATCGTTCTGTTTTTGTTGCGCGCCACTGATAGACATGGATTCTTCCCTTTTTAAATTGACCAGCCTCAACCTCAACGGCATCCGCTCTGCCGCATCCAAAGGTGTGGAGGAATGGATTGCGGCGACCGGCCCGGATTGTATTTGTGTGCAAGAGGTCAAGGCGCAAGCTGCGGATATTGCGGGAAAGTTTGACACCTTGGCGGGCATGCCCGGCGTTTTCCATTTTGCGCAAAAGAAGGGCTACTCCGGTGTAGGCATTTACAGCCGCCATGAGCCCAGCGATGTCATCGTGGGCTTTGACCCGGAAGAATTCGATGCGGAAGGCCGCTATGTAGAAGCGCGCTTTGATACACCGACCCGCAAGTTCTCCATCATCAGCAGCTACTTTCCCAGTGGCTCATCCGGCGAAGAGCGTCAAAGTGCGAAATTTCGCTTTTTGGCCAAGATGCACACGCACTTGATGCTGCTGAAAGCTGAGCGTGAATTTGTGCTGTGCGGTGATATCAATATCGCTCACCGCAAAGAAGATTTGAAAAACTGGCGCGGTAACCAAAAAAACAGCGGCTTCACCCCTGAGGAGCGCGCCTGGATGGACATGCTGCTGGCCGAAACCGACACCGGCGGCATCAAGGACGTCTATCGCTGCTTGCAACCCGACACCACCAACGCCTGCTACACGTGGTGGAGCAACCGCGGACAAGCGTATGCCAACAACGTGGGGTGGCGTTTGGACTACCACCTGGCCACACCCGCCATCGCTGCGCTGGCCCGTTCTGAATCCATCTACAAAGGCGAGAAGTTTTCAGACCATGCGCCAATCACGATTGGCTATGCGATGAAGCTCTGACCAGCAGCATGCACACACCTGTACGTATTCGCAGAGAGCTGGCTCCGCTGGTATTGCGCGAATG
Organism: Comamonas jiangduensis; assembly: GCF_030162955.1. NCBI lineage: Bacteria > Pseudomonadati > Pseudomonadota > Betaproteobacteria > Burkholderiales > Comamonadaceae > Comamonas > Comamonas jiangduensis. The sequence goes on along the minus strand of NZ_JARXOV010000004.1, from coordinate 141,460 downwards.
CGCAATACCAGACCATCAGACCGCACGCGATGAAGAGGCCAACACGGTTTTCCCTTCCAGCTGGCATACGCCACCCCAGAAAGCCACCAAGGCAAATAGATAAAACATGTTGCCGCTGTTGTGGACGAAAAAAACCTGTGTCCATCCAAAACCGAAATAGGCAATTGGCAGCAAAGTAGCTGCCACACGCAGACTCAGCAACCGATCGCGCACGATCCATGGCACCTGCGCCATGCGTTTGCGCGTGGGCCAAAACACTGCCAGCGGAACCCCATACAGCAGAAGCAGCATCACCAGACCCAGTACGCCGCGTTTGGCCAGCATGTCCAAAATTTCATTGTGCGCATGGCCATAATCCATGACAGAGGGATGGGCCAATCCTTGATCTACACGCAGCTGCTTGCCTTGTGCAAACCCCTGCGTGCCCCAGCCCAGCAAGGGCTTTTGCTCCCACAGCGCCCATGCCAAGCGCCATTGCTCCAACCGCTGACCAATTGAAGTTTCAGCTGCCTGCACGGGGTTAGCGGCATACGCCTGCAACTCCACCACCGCAGTATTCGCGCGGGAGGTAAATTTTTCACCGTACGGGATCACCATTACAGCAACAGCCAGGACCATAGCCACCACGGCTATGCCTGCCAACTTGGCCTGGCCATACTGGAACATCCACACCAGCAGACACAACACCAGCACAGGCGCCACCACCCAAGCACCCCGCGTCTCCGACAGCAACGACCCCAGCACCGCACAAGCCCCACCGACAGCAAACGCCAGGCGCGCGGGCCATTTTTGTTTGCTCAACAGAGCCACAGACCATGCAGCCACACCCAAGTACATGGAAATATCCCCATACTGGATCGCATTGGTATGGCCAGACGCTTTATTCATACCCAAAACCAAATACTGGTAGGCCGCAATCCCCAAAGAGCCCAGGCCACCAGCAGCAATACCGTAGGCCACCCACGAAAAATCAATGCCTATTTTTGCAACGGCCAGTACACACACCGCTGCAATTCCGTATTTCACCCAGTAATCTGATTTCGTCATTTCGAAAATATTTTCAAAAGAATGACTCCAAAAAATACCGGCTGCAATTAATAGCAAGCACAAAATAATCGTTGGCTTATCAAAATTCCCATGCCGCCACACATTAAATCCGAAAATAGCCGTCAACAAAAACAATAAAGATCCATAGGAATACCCGGAAGGAAATGCAAGTACCGCCGCGAAAAAAACAAAAGCGGAGATATTTGCCATTTTTTTATTATTGAATTTCAACATTTCTTACACCATTATCTTTTTGCAAAAAACTTCAATGAATCTCTATCATATTCCAGAGCTGCATATCTAAAAAATGCTTCCAATGCATGGAAAATTGCATAAAGAAAACCAGCCCCACCACACATAAATCCACGGTGCAAAAAATACAATCTAAAAAAAATTGTAAATCCAGAAAGAAGGCCACGACAGACCCCACCCTTCTTTCCTTGTTCCGATCTCTTCAAAGCACCCAGCATGACATATTGTGTCATTTTATTCAAACTACTTTGAATGCTTTCTCTGGAAGAATGCAAAACAGCATTTTTAATCAAATAACGCTTTACATGAGGATTTCTCAACTGCGCCTTCTCATGGACAACACCTTGAAATTCTTTGATATTATCTCGCAAAAATAGTCGCTCTACATAAGCAGTACTTTTCAAGTATTTCAACTCATGACCAAACGCTACGATTCTCCATTTAATCTTCCAGACGGCATCTTCACCAGATTGAGTAACTGCTTCAATCTCTTTTCTGCACGAATCATTGATAACTTCATCAGCATCCAAAAAGAAAATGTATTTACCCTTGGCATGCTGTAGCAATCTGTTGCGCTGCACGGCAAAACCTTGCCAGTCTGGATAACTAAATACTTCAGCCCCCATTTGACGGGCAATAGAGACCGTATCGTCGGTGCTTCCCGAATCTACAACGATCACTTGGTCTGCAAAGCTAGCACTCTGGAGGCAGACGGCAATGCGGTGTGCCTCATTCATGGTGAGCACACCAATCGTCAGCAACGGCTTTTGCAGTTCATCTTTCATTATCTATCCTTCATGCTTGATGAAGCTATTCATACAACATTTAAATTCCTCAAGAAGCAGCAAATCCTTCTTCAAGGAGTGGGTTTTGGAATATCTTCAGATCCTTCGTCCAAAGAAGCTGTCGCAGTTATCACCAATCATCGGGCTCTTTGAGTTGAAAGCAATTTCACTAATCTAGTTGCTAATCGAGAATAAATGCAGCATGGTTACACATCCTTTATGCTTGAAAATTTCAACTTGTTCAAAGCAATATCCATGAGCACAAATATAATCGAAAAAATTCTTGAATACGTATATCCCGTGCTGAAGCCATAAAATATTAGCAATCGTCAACGAAAAACAATTTGAATGCATCAAGCAGAATCTGTTAATATTTTTTATTAATTCTAATATTCACAATATTAAATTCAGCTGCATTTTTTGCAAAAATTCCACGAGTTGAATGATTTTTTTCTCAGGTGCCAAACCGAGCACAGTACATCAAACCCAATCACAACAGCGTATTCACAAGCACAATTTTTCAAAAAAATATCAACGCCAAGTGCATGGTTTGGGTAGCCCACATTTCGCCACCTTTCATGCTGCACTTCATGTAGCGCAGGTTTTTTCGTCATAACTTCGGAGCTCTGAAGCCTCCCGCTGTCTTACATCAGCGATGGTGCGGAGAATTCGCAGCTTCTGCCCGCAGTTGTGCCACGGCTCATTCCAGCCTCACATCAATGCCATCCAGACTTATCAAATAAAAAATGATCATCATGACGCTGGAAATTGCATAAAAAAATCAACTGAGATTCAGTTGATTTTTAATTGTCGTACGAAGCATAGTACGCACTCCCGCCAACAACGCATGCATTAGCCGTTGGCGGGCAGCTGCCACATGCTCAATGCCCACCGGCAAAAACCTCACCTGCCTTGAGCTTATAGACCGTTCCGCAGTACGGGCACTTGCCTTCGCCGTGGTGGGCGACATCGATATACACCTTGGGGTGGTTGTTCCAAAGCTGCATATCTGCCTTAGGGCTGGGGCAGTAAACACCGCCTTGCTGGTTCAGGTCTTTGGCAGCCAGTTCGACGACGGCAGTGGTAGGCATGGTGGGTGTCTCTCTCGCAGGTGGAAGCAGCCTGTACATGCAAGCTGCATAAATGAAAATCTGGGGCCAGCCTCCGGCGCCAGCCGATCAAGCTGCTGATTTTAATGGCTCACGCAGGGCTTGGGCCACTGTCCGAGCCGATAGGTTCCGGTTTGGTGGGGCGCTCCAGCGTCCATTTCGCCAAACGGCCATGGACAAATTCGCACGTCACGTGCGAATCCGTACCGTCCGTCCAGCGGTATACCTCGGGCTCTTGCCCTTCTTGTGAAATGCGCACGCCCAAAGAGCGTGTCATGGCCACCACGTGCATCAGATTCACTTTGGGCTTGAGTTTGGCGTTGAGCATCACGGCACTACCCACATAGCCGATGGGGCGCTCTGCAGCGCGGCGCATCACCGTCATCAGACGGGTGAAGTGCAGCAGCAACCACATCAAAATGCCGCCACCCACGGCGGCCACACCCTGCCAGCCCAGCGAATCGTAGGCCACATAAATCAACGCCGCCAAGCCCAGCGGAATCACAATATTGCGCATATTCATGGGCTTATTGTCTTATGGAGTGACCTGCTCCGTTTTGCGGGCAGTGCGTATGTCCTTATGGACTAATCCAGCCCGCGCACGACTTGCATGGCCTCGTCCACGCGCTCCACGGCATGGATGGTCAGCCCCGCAATCGCTTTTTTGGGCGCATTGGCTTTGGGTACCACGGCCACAGTAAAGCCCAGTTTGGCGGCTTCTTTCAAGCGATCTTGCCCGCGCGGGGCCGGGCGCACTTCGCCCGCCAAACCCACTTCACCAAAGGCAAAAAAGCCTTTGGGCAAGGGTTTGCCCCGCAAGCTGGAGGTGATGGACAGCATCACCGCCAAGTCGGCCGCCGGTTCGTTGATGCGCACCCCGCCCACGGCGTTCACAAACACGTCCTGATCAGCGCAGGCTACGCCCGCATGGCGATTGAGCACGGCCAGCAGCATGGCGAGGCGGTCTTTGTCCAGCCCCACCGACAGGCGCCGCGGCGCAGGGCCAGCGCTGTCCACCAACGCCTGAATTTCCACCAGCAGTGGGCGCGTGCCTTCCAGTGTCACCATCACACAGCTGCCGGGCACGGGCTCGGTGTGCTGGCTCAGGAAGATGGCGCTGGGGTTGCTCACGCCCTTGAGACCTTTTTCGGTCATGGCGAACACGCCAATCTCGTTCACCGCGCCAAAGCGGTTTTTGATGGCGCGCACCAAGCGGTGCGGGCTGTGGGTGTCGCCCTCAAAGTACAGCACCGTGTCCACCATGTGCTCCAGCACGCGCGGGCCTGCCAGGGCGCCTTCCTTGGTGACGTGGCCCACCAAAATCACGGTCACGCCCGTGCCTTTGGCCATGCGCGTGAGGTGCGCGGCGCATTCGCGCACCTGCGCGACCGAGCCCGGGGCACTGGTGAGCTGGTCGGAGTACGTGGTCTGGATGGAGTCGATGACCACCACCGCCGGCTGCGTGGCCTCCACCGTAGCCAGAATTTTTTCCAGCTGAATTTCGGCCAGCAAATTGACCTGGCTGCCATCAATACCCAGACGGCGCGAGCGCAGCGCCACCTGGGCGCCGCTTTCCTCACCGGTCACATACAGCGTGGGCAGGCCCGCGCGCTGCAGGGCATCCATGGCCTGCAGCAGCAGGGTGGATTTGCCAATGCCCGGATCGCCCCCAATCAGCACCACCCCGCCTTCCACCACGCCACCGCCCAGCACGCGGTCCAGCTCCTCGATGCCGCTGGGGGTGCGTGCCACGTCTTGCGCTTCGATGGCAGACAAGGGCGTGACGGGCTGGGCATTGGCCAGGCCTGCGTAGCCTTGTGGAGCGCTCAGGCGGTTTTTACCGCCTGATGCGGCCTCGGGCACGCTTTCGATCAGGCTATTCCAGGCGCCGCAGTTCGGGCATTTGCCCAGCCAACGCGGCGTGCTGCCGCCACAGGCGTTGCAGGTGTAGATGGTTTTGTCTTTGGCCATAGGCGCTCACTATATCGGCGCGCCTCGGCAGCAAGGCGCGGCGCGCATCAATCCATAAAAAAGAGAGCTGTCAGCGCTTATTTAACAAGCATTTTCGATGCTTATGCATCTGAAATGCCTGCACATTCAACGCCAGCAGCTCTCTTTTTAAATTCAATCCCCGCGTTATTTGCGTGCGGGGGGTGCCTCGTCGCTCACTACCGGCACGCGGGGTGCCACGGCGCACATCAGCTCATAGCCGACGGTGCCGCCCGCAGCGGCCACCTCGTCAATGCTGAGCACCGCGCCCGTACTCGGGCTTTGGCCCCACAGCACCACTTCGCTGCCCATGCCCGCGCCGGGCACGGGTGTTAAATCGACACAGATCATGTCCATGCTCACACGCCCCAGCAGGCGCGTGCGCACGCCGTTGACCAGCACTGGCGTGCCCGTACCACAGCTGCGCGGGTAGCCGTCGGCATAGCCGCAGGCAATCACACCCAGCTGCATGGGGCCGTCGGCGGTGAAGGTGGAGCCGTAGCCCACGGTGTCTCCGGCCTTCAGCGTTTGCGTGCCAATCACCTTGGTGGACAGCGTCATGGCGGGCTGCAGCCCCCAGTCATCGGCCGTGCGGGCCGGGTAGTCGGGGGCAGATCCGTAGAGCACGATGCCCGGGCGCACCCAGTCGTTGCGCACCTGGGCATCGCCCCCAAAAATCAGCGTGGCCGCGCTGTTGCAGTCGCTGCGCTCACCCGGCAAATCGGCCGTCACTTCCATGAACACTTGCCACTGGTGGTCAATGCCACGCACACCGTCGGCATCGCTGAAGTGGGTGATGAACGATATTTCTTCCACCTGCGGCAGCGCATTCAGGCGCGCATAGGCGCTGCGAAAGCGCTCGGGCGTAAAGCCCAGCCGGTTCATGCCGCTGTTCATCTTCAAAAATACGCGGTGTGGCACCTGGGTTTTGTGGGCGGCCAGCCAGTCGATCTGTTCATCGCAATGGATGGTGTGCCACACCCCCAAGCGCGAGCACAGCTCGAGGTCGCGCGCCTCAAACACGCCTTCCAGCAGCAAGATGGGGCCGCGCCAGTCCAGTTGGCGCAGGCGCTGGGCTTCGGCCAGCTCCAGCACGGCAAAGCCGTCGGCGGCGCGCAGGCCCTCAAACGCGCGCTCCACCCCGTGGCCATAGGCGTTGGCTTTGGTGACACACATCAATTTCGCATCCGGCGCCGCCTGGCGAACACGTTCCAAGTTATGGCGAATCGCTTGGGGATGGATGGTGGCAAGAATGGGACGCGGCATGACGAAAGGTTTTCTCAGAGCAAACAACAGGCATTCTGGCACTTGTGGCTAAGGCCTGCGTGATATAACCGTCTGTCGTTCGCCACTGGGACAAACATTTCCGTGCGCTTGCCCCAGAGGGCAGGGGCGCGCCAGCATTTCATGAAGCGCGGTTTCTACACCATCATGTCAGCGCAGTTTTTCAGCTCGCTGGCCGACAATGCCCTGTTCGTCGCAGCCGTAGAGCTGCTGCGCACGGGCGGAGCACCCGAGTGGCAAAGTGCCGCCCTGGTTCCCATGTTCGCGCTGTTCTATGTCGTGCTGGCCCCGTTTGTGGGGGCGTTTGCCGATGCCCTGCCCAAAGGGCGCGTCATGTTCATCAGCAACGCCATCAAAGTGATTGGCTGCTTGCTGATGCTGTTTGGCCACCACCCGCTGCTGGCCTATGCCGTAGTGGGGCTGGGCGCTGCGGCCTACTCCCCGGCCAAATACGGCATCTTGACCGAATTGCTGCCCGCCTCGCAGTTGGTCAAGGCCAATGGCTGGATTGAGGGGCTGACCATCACCTCCATCATCCTGGGCGTACTGCTGGGTGGCCAACTGGTCGGCCCGGTCATCTCCGGCCACCTGCTGGCGCTGAACGTGCCGGGCGTCACCACCGCCGCCGAAGCCGCCATTGGCGTGCTGGTGTTCATCTACGCGCTGGCATCGATTTTTAACCTGCGCATCCCGCGCACTTCGGCCCCCTTGGTGCCGTTGCGCCAAGATCCCGGCAAGGGGCGGCTCACCAACGCCTTGGCCTTGCTGCCCGATTTCTGGGATTGCAATGCCCGCCTGTGGCGCGACAAGCTGGGGCAAATTTCGCTGTCCACCACCACGCTGTTTTGGGGCGTGTCGGGCAATCTGCGCTACATCGTGCTGGCCTGGGCCGCCGTGGCGCTGGGCTATGGCACCACACAAGCCTCGGCCTTGGTCGGCGTGGTGGCGATTGGCACGGCAGCGGGCGCGGTGCTGGCGTCCATGCGCATGCGCCTGCAGCACGCCACCCGCGTGATTCCCATGGGCATTGCCATGGGCTTGCTGGTGATTTGCATGAACTTCATCAGCAACCTGTGGGTGGCCGTGCCGTTCCTGATCGTGCTGGGCGGCTTGGGCGGCTATCTGGTGGTGCCGATGAATGCGCTGCTGCAGCACCGTGGCCACAACCTGATGGGCGCGGGCCGCTCGATTGCGGTACAAAACTTCAACGAGCAGGCTTGCATCCTGGGTCTGGGCCTGTTCTATAGCCTGAGCACCATGTGGGGGTTGTCGGCCTATGGCGCGATCACCGGCTTTGGCTTGGTGGTGGCCTTCACCATGTGGCTGATCCGGCGCTGGTACCTGTACAACTGCCGCAACCACGGCGGCGAAGTACGGCGCCTGCTGAACGTGGCCCGCCACGACCACCACTAAAAACTCCCTTATTCATAGCTACCGGCGCAGGTACTACCTGCGCCGGAGTCATTTTTAGCCATGCATTCTGCTTTGCCATATTTGTCCCTGCTGTTCAACGCCATGGTGTGGGGCCTGGCTTGGTGGCCCTTCCAGACCATGCACGCCCAGGGCCTGGTCGCGCCCTGGGCCACCAGCATGATTTACGGCCTGCTGGCCGTGGGCACCGCACTGTGCGTGCGCAGCAGCTTGCCGGGCTTTTTCTCGCACCGCGTGCTGTGGCTGCTGGCCCTGTCGTCCGGGCTGACGAATGTGGCCTTCAACATGGCGGCCTCTACCGGGGATGTAGTGCGCGTCATCTTGCTGTTCTACCTCATGCCCGCCTGGACGGTGCTACTGGCCTGGCGCTTTTTGGCCGAGCGCCCTACCGCTGCCGGGCTGCTGCGTCTGGTGCTGGCCTTCAGCGGCATGGCCCTGGTCATCCTTCCGCAAGGCACGGGGCTGAGCCGTTTGACGGCCGACATCGGCCTGCCCGAGTGCCTGGCCCTGTTCGGCGGCTTTTGCTTTGCCTGCACCAACGTGATCTTGCGCCGCAGCTTCCACACACCCAGCATGTCGCGGGTGCTGGCCATGTTTATTGGCTGCATGAGCGTGGGGCTCATCACTGCCAGCACGGGTTTTGCCACGGGGTACTTCCCGGCCATTCCGGCGCCCAACCCCGTGTGGGTGAGTTGTGCCCTCGGCATGGGGGTGCTGGTCGGGGTGGGTTCATGGGCGCTGCAGTACGGCGCGGCCCGCGTGCCCACCGGCACCACCTCACTCATCATGCTGTCCGAAGTGCTGTTTGCCAGCAGCTCGGCGTGGCTGCTGGGCGCTACGGAACTGACCCTGCGCATGCTCATGGGTGGGGTGCTGATCGTCGGTGCCGCACTGCTGGGGGTGTTGCAGAGCAATAAGCGCTAGGCCGCCTGGCAGCCATCAAAAAAACCGCCCGTGGCCTTCATAGTCACGGGCGGTTTTTTGATGGGTTACCGGCTTCAAGGTTTTTCTGCGGCTGCCGGAGCAGATGCAGGCGCAGCTGCTTCAGGCAACAACTCCGCCACTGGCGTGGCGGGCCGGCTGTGGGCCACGTAAAAACCATAGCCCATGCCGCTCAACAGCACGATGGCAGAAAGAATCAATGCCGGAATGCCGTCTTCCAGCACATAGGGCAGCAATCCGCGTTGCATGGTGCACCTCCTTGATCGTGTCTTGCAATATGCGCTAAAAATTTACTCCAGATCACGCCACAACTCAAATCACACCCGTCCGTGCGGGCCACGGCAGCGCGGCAGGTGGTGGCAAGATGCATGCCTTCCCTGCTTGCTCCAAGGCCCACCATGACGAGCTTCTACGATTTTTCCGCCACCCGTATCGACGGCCACAGCCACGCTCTGTCCGATTACCGCGGCAAGGTGGTACTGGTGGTCAACACCGCCAGTGCGTGCGGCTTTACGCCGCAGCTGCAAGGCCTGCAGCAGCTGTACCAGCGCTATGCCGACCAAGGGCTGGTGATTCTCGGTTTCCCCTGCAACCAGTTTGGCCAGCAAGACAAGGGCAGCAACGCCGAGATTGCCAGTTTTTGCCAGCGCAACTATGGTGTGGACTTTCCCATGATGTCCAAGGTTGATGTGAATGGCGCCCACGCGCACCCCTTGTTCACCTGGCTCAAAGCCCAGACACCGGGCATTTTGGGCACCGAGATGATCAAGTGGAACTTCACCAAATTTCTGCTGGGCTGCGATGGCCGCGTGTTGCAGCGCTTCGCCCCCAGAGACACGCCGCAAAGCCTGACCCCAGCGATTGAAGCGGCCTTGCAAGCCCGCCCCACCGAAGCATGAAAAAAGGAGCCCTGGAGCTCCTTTTTACTGGGTGCAATCTGCCAATCAGGCTTGCGCTGCCTGCAACTGGCTGGCACGGTGCAGCTGGCGCATCACCGCGCGGGCATCCATGCCGTACATCTCTGCAAACGCACGGATATCACCGGAGCCGCTGGCCACGTAGGCACGCTGCACCGCCTCGGCCTTGGCGTCTTGCTCGGCCACTTCATTCAGCGCAGCATCCAGCAGCGCCTGGGTGGCTTCATCGCGCACTTGCACGCGTTCTGCATAGGCTTCACGGCTCAAGCCTGAAGCCACAAAGGCCTGCGCCATGCGGCGGCGCAACGTCGCTTGCAGATCCTGACCTTCACGGGGCTTTTTGCGCTTGAACACCTCCACCAGCGCATGGAACACGTGCTCGGGGGCCATGGCCTCCACTTCCTTGCCGTCCAGACCATGGCGGGCAGCGCCCGAAGCCACGGCATTCAGGTAGCGCGTGGAACGGGTGTGGATGGACAGCGCCAGCTTCAAGCCGGCCTTGTCCAGCGCTTCGCCGTGCAAAGCCAGCAGGTCTTGGAAGATGCCGCGCTTGAGCGGCAGCACATTCTCACCAAACAGCACGGGGTGCAGTTGCGCCAGTTGCACCAGCACGGGGTGCAGCTCACGCGCAGGGCGGGCCGCCGGTTTGCCAGCCGCAGCATTGCCACGGCCACGACCGCCACGCTGGTTGGGGCGGCGGTCTGCGCTGGCAGGTGCTGGCGCAGGCACAGCGTTGTCAACAGTGGTGGTCACAGATTCAGTCATGGGCGAAGGGCCAATACGAGAAAAATCAAAGCCGCGATGATGCCAGCATTGCGGGCTGCGTGTGAACCTGCTCCCCTATGACTGCATCGGACTTATTCCATTTCCCTGCTTTCGGGGTGCAAAACTGCGCTGCAGACCTTGCTGCAGCCAGGCCGGGCAAGAGGTTCAAAGACAGGGTCAATGCAGCAACGGCATCAGGCCTGCAAGGCTTCATCCAGCACTTCCACCCAGTGGCGCACGGGCACATCGGTGCCACTTTGCAAATGCACAATGCAGCCGATATTGGCCGACAAAATGGCCGCAGGCGCCGCCACTGCGTCGTCCAGTGCTTTCAATTTGCGATCGCGCAAGGTTTTGGAGATCACGGGCTGCAACACCGAGTAGGTGCCCGCAGAGCCGCAGCACAGGTGGGACTCGGTGCGTGCCGTAGTCAGCTGAAAGCCCAGCTTGGCCAGATTGCTTTCCACCACGCCCTTGAGTTTTTGCGCGTGCTGCAGCGTGCATGGCGGGTGGTAGGCCATGGGTTGGGGGTTGACCTGCACCCGGCCTTGCAGCTTGTCGGCCAGCTCCGGCAGCAAGGCGGGCAGCAGCTCGCTCAAATCCTTGGTCAGGGCGCTGATGCGCGCTGCTTTCTCGGCATACGCTGGCTCATGGCGCAGCACATGGCCCCAGTCTTTGAGCATGGCGCCGCAGCCCGAGGCATTGCTGACAATCGCCTCGACCTCGCCCGCTTGCACCGCAGGCCACCATGCATCGATATTGGCGCGCATTTGGGCCTTGCCGCCGTCGTGGTCGTTGAGGTGGAACTTCACCGCGCCGCAGCACTGGCTTTGCTGCACCAGCACGGTTTCAATGCCCACCGCGTCCAGCACGCGTGCGGTGGCGTAGTTGATGTTGGGCAGCATGGCAGGCTGCACGCAGCCCATGTGCAGCAGCACCTTGCGGGCATGACTGCGGCTGGGCCACACGCCGTGTTCGCTCTTGGGTGGCACCTTGGCCTGAATGCTTTCGGGCAGCAGGCTGCGCACCGATTGCCCCAGCTTCATGGCTGGCGCAAACAGCGGTGAGGTCAGCCCTTCTCTGAGCGCCCAGCGCTGCAGGCGCTCACCCATGGGGCGCTTGACCTTTTCTTCCACCACTTTGCGGCCAATGTCCACCAGGTGGCCGTATTGCACACCGCTGGGGCAGGTGGTTTCGCAGTTGCGACAGGTCAGGCAGCGATCCAGGTGCTCTTGCGTGGCGCGGGTGGGCTGCTGCCCTTCCAGTACCTGCTTGATGAGGTAGATGCGGCCACGCGGGCCGTCCAGCTCATCGCCCAGCGTTTGGTAGGTGGGGCAGGTGGCGGTGCAAAAGCCGCAGTGCACGCATTTGCGCAAAATGGCTTCGGCCTCTTGGCCCGCCAAGGTGCCAAGGTATTCGGGGGCGAGATTGGTTTGCATGGGGTGTCTCTTTTTTTAGTGGTCAGAAGCTGGCCCTTGCCAGCGTTGGCGCCAATGTTTTGCATCGGCCCACAGCGGTGGCAAAGACACCGCCATCAATAACAGCGCCAGCGGCACCACGCAGACAAAACCCCAGCGCTGAAAGCCCAGAGCCCCTGCGATGCCACCGGCTAAAAACATGGCCAACAGGCCGCTAAACAGCCGCACCCGCGACCAGTTGGCATGCACTTGTTGCGGGGCTTCACGCCCTGCACGGTTCCAAAACAGCATCTTGCCCAGCTCAATGCCCAAGTCCGTCACCACCCCTGTCATGTGCGTGGTGCGGATGGTGGCGTGCGACATCTTGGTCAAGGTGGCGTTTTGCACCCCCATGGTGAATGACAGCAGCAGCACCGTCAGTGGCACGGCAAACCAGGTGGTCCAGTGCGTGGTCACCGCACCCACCAGGCCGAAAACCAGCACCAGCAGCGCCACCAGCAGCAGCGGCAGCGCATAGGTGCTGCGCAAATGCATGTGCCGCGCCCAGTTCACCAAGATGGCCGACACGGCCGCGCCGGTCATGAAGGCCAGCAGTGCGCCCAGCGCCGACAGCACCAGCGCTGTGTTGCCCAGTACCAGGTTGTCGGCCAGCATGGACACGAAGCCCGTCATGTGTGAGGTGTACAGGTGCAACACCATGAAGCCGCCTGCGTTGATGGCACCGGCATTGAAAGCCATCAAGTAGCCCAGTGCACGGTTGGTGGCACCAGTGCGGTGGGAGCTTGTGAGATGGCGCAATCTGCGCATGGCTCACCCTTGAGCCATGGCACGCCCGGGATTGAAGATACCGGCCGGGTCAAACGCCTGCTTGAGTTGTGCGTGGATGCGCTGCATGGCTGCAAGTTGTGGGTCAAAAATGGCTTCCGCGCTTATCTGGCCTGCGCTTTCAGCTCTAAAGAGTGAAGCGCTCCCGCCCACTTGCTGCGCCAGCGCCTTGAGGGTGGCGCCCATGCTGCGCGGGGCTTGCACCCAGCGCAAGCCACCGTGCCATTCCACCAAAGGTGCGGCCACCCCAGCAGGCAGCGCCAAGGCTGGTGCCGTTTGCGGCACCGACAAGCGCCACAGGCAGTCCGTGGCAGCACGTGCGCTGAACCAGGGCAGTGTTTGCTCGCGGCATGCTATCCAATTTGGAGCTGCCTGCGCCGCATCCATGCGGGTTCCGCCCATGTTGTGGCATGCCGCTTCGACGGCTGCCACCGCACCACGCAGCCGCACGTACAGCGTGCCCACGCCGTTGTCTTCGACCCAGCAGCTGGCGTTCAGCGGCAAAGGCTGGCCGCCCCACTGGTTCAGGCGCTGCAGCGCTTCGGCCTGGCTGATGCCTTCAAAGCGCAGCGTGGCTTCACCCGGTGCCACCGGCAGCACTTTGAGGCTGACTTCGGTGATCAAGCCCAGCGTGCCCCAGCTGCCCGCCATCAGGCGCGACACGTCGTAACCGGCCACGTTTTTCATCACCGTGCCGCCAAAGCGCAGCAGCTCGGCTTGGCCGTTGATGATTTCAATCCCCAGCACAAAGTCACGCACGGCACCCACGCTGGCACGGCTGGGGCCACTCCAGCCAGCAGCCACCATGCCGCCTACGGTGGAAACATCCCCCTCCACACCAGCAAAGTGCGGGGGCTCAAAGGCCAAGCATTGGCCTTGCTCAGCCAATGCGGCTTCCAGCTCCGCCAAGGGCGTGCCGGCGCGCACCGTCACCACCAGCTCGCTGGGCTCGTAGCTGACGATGCCGTGCAAACTGCGGGTGTCCAAAATAGCGCCCTGCAACTGCAAGGCATGAAAGTCTTTGCTGCCGCCCCCGCGAATGCGCAGTGGCGAAGAATCAGCAACGGCAGCGCGTACGCGCTCAAGCGTCTGGTGAAGGGCGGTATCCATGGGCTGAATCGTAGCCGCCTCACGCGGATTTGCCTGCGCTGACCATGTGAATTTTTTGAATGCCCACCGTGAATCAGACTGTGAGGGCCAAAAAAAAGCCGCCCCGAAGGGCGGCTCTGGTACCTCCAGCAGGCACTGCGCCTGCCTGCGCACTCTGCTTAACGGTTGTAGGCGGACTCACCGTGGGTGGTGATATCCAGACCTTCGCGTTCCGCATCTTCAGCCACCCGCAGACCCACCAGGACATCTGCGATCTTGAAGCAAATGAAGGAGACCACACCGCACCAGACGATGGTGACGATCACGCTCTTGAACTGCACCCACACTTGGTGTGCCATGTTGAAGCCTTCGGGCTCCACGCCGCCCAGGCCGGCAGCGCAGAACACGCCGGTCAAGATGGCACCCAAGATACCGCCGACACCGTGTACGCCAAATACGTCGCACACATCGTCCACCTTCAGCAGGCGCTTCAGACCCGAAACCCCCCACAGGCACAGAGGGCCAGCAATCAAGCCCATCACGATGGAGCCCATGGGGCCCACAAAGCCTGCCGCAGGCGTGATGGTGACCAGGCCCGCCACCGCACCCGAGGCCGCACCCAGCATGGAAGGCTTACCCTTGTGCAGGCCTTCGGCCACGATCCACGCCACGGCTGCTGCGCCGGTCGCCAAGATGGTGTTGATGAACGCCAGACCCGCAATCCCGTTGGCTGCGCCGGCCGAGCCCGCGTTGAAACCAAACCAGCCCACCCACAGCAGCGATGCACCCACCATGGTCAGTGTCAGGCTGTGCGGGGGCAGGGCTTCTTTGCCAAAGCCGATGCGCTTGCCCACCATGTAAGCACCCACCAGGCCCGCCACGGCGGCGTTGATGTGCACCACGGTGCCGCCCGCGAAGTCCAGCGCGCCGTCTTTGGCCAGCAGGCCACCGCCCCACACCATGTGTGCCATGGGGATGTAGCTGAAGGTGAACCACAGCACAGAGAAGATCATCACGGCCGAGAACTTGATGCGCTCGGCAAAAGCACCCACGATCAGCGCCACGGTAATGGCTGCAAAGGTGGACTGGAAGGCCACGAACACATACTCCGGAATGGTCGCCAGCGTTGCAGAGAGCGTGTCCGGGGTAATGCCTGCCAAGAAAATCTTGTCAAAGCCGCCAAAGAACTTGCCCTCACCACCAAAGGTCAGCGAGAAGCCGTAAATGGCCCACAGCACGGTAATCAGCGAGAAGATGGTGAACACCTGCGCCAGCACGGACAGCATGTTCTTGGAGCGCACCAAACCGCCGTAAAACAGCGCCAAACCGGGGATGACCATCAGGATCACCAGCATGGTGGAGGTCAGCATCCACGCGGTGTCACCCGCGCTCAGTGCAGGAGCGGCTTCGGCCGCAGTTTCCACCACAGCCTCAACGACGGCAGCCACCGCGGGGGCCGCCTCTTGGGCCCAGGCACCGGTTGCTGCGGCCATCAGGCCCAGACCCAGTGCAATTGCAGGGAGTGATTTTTTCATGTCAGTCTCTTGCCTCAAGGGTTGCGTTACAGGGCATCGTTGCCGGTTTCACCGGTACGGATACGCACGACCTGCTCCAAGTCATACACAAAAATCTTGCCGTCGCCAATCTTGCCGGTGCGCGCGGCACCTTCGATGGCTTCAATGACTTGCTCGAGCACCGCGTCATCGACGGCAGCTTCCAACTTCACTTTGGGCAGAAAGTCCACGACATATTCCGCGCCGCGGTACAGCTCGGTGTGACCTTTTTGGCGGCCAAAGCCCTTGACCTCGGTCACGGTAATACCCTGTACACCAAGCTGCGACAGGGCTTCTCGCACCTCGTCGAGCTTGAAGGGCTTGATGATGGCTGACACCATTTTCATGAGACGTTCCTCCGGGAAGCGGGAAGTTGTAAAAAGTGTTGTGACAAGCCCTTTAAGCAGGGAGCGTGCCAACCAGCGGGCTTGGTGCAGCGCGGCCGGGCGTCCTACAGTGGCAAACGTGGCAATCGCCTCGAAGCACCAAGTTGGTGCAGCCGGATGGGACGTTTGCTGCTTTTTTACGCACTGTTTTAGGGAGAAACACGCCATGAGTTTGGCCTGCGTGCAAAGCCGGGCGCTTTTGGGGCTGCAAGCGCCGTCTGTCACCGTGGAAGTGCATTTGGCCAACGGACTGCCCAGCTTCACTTTGGTGGGGCTGGCCGAGGTTGAAGTCAAAGAGGCGCGGGAGCGCGTGCGCTGTGCGATTGCCAACAGCGGGCTGGAATTTCCCACCAACAAGCGCATCACCGTCAATCTCGCGCCGGCCGACCTGCCCAAGGACAGCGGACGTTTTGACCTGCCGATTGCCTTGGGCATCTTGGCGGCCAGCGGGCAAATCGATGCCACGCGGCTGCCCGGCTGGGAATTTGCGGGAGAGCTGTCGCTCTCGGGGGAGCTGCGCCCGGTACGCGGCGCGCTGGCCACCAGCCTGGCCTTGCAGCTGCAGCACATTCAGACCCGCTTGGTGTTGCCCATGGAAAGCGCGGCAGAAGCGGCCTGCGCGCCCCAGGCCGAGGTCTATGGCGCCCAGCATTTGCTGGACGTGGTGGCCCAGCTGCTGCCGCCCTCCGCATCGCCGGATGCCAGCAACGCGCCAGGCTGGCACAAGCTGCCCACCCCGCCACGTGCGCGCTTGCAGGGGACTGCCGACATGGGCGAAGTCAAGGGCCAGACGCCCGCCAAGCGGGCGCTGGAAATTGCCGCAGCAGGTCAACACGGCGTGCTGCTGGTGGGGCCGCCGGGCTCGGGCAAATCCATGCTGGCCCAGCGCTTTGCCAGCATCCTGCCCCCGATGACCGAGCAAGAAGCTGTAGAAAGTGCCGCGATTGCCAGCCTGTGCGGGCGCTTCAAAGCCGAAGAATGGGGGCTGCGCCGCACCGCCAGTCCGCACCATACGGCCAGCGCCGTGGCGTTGGTGGGCGGCGGCTCACCCCCAAAGCCAGGGGAGATTTCCTACGCCCACTTTGGCACTTTGTTTTTGGATGAATTTCCGGAGTTTTCACGCTCGGCGTTAGAGGCTTTGCGCGAGCCCCTGGAGACGGGCCGCATCACCATTGCCCGCGCGGCGCACAGCAGCGAATTTCCGGCCCGCTTTCAGTTGGTGGCGGCCATGAACCCGTGTCCCTGCGGGTTTTGGGGCAGCGCACAGCGCGCTTGCCGCTGCACGCCCGATCAGGTGGCGCGCTACCAGGGCAAGCTCAGCGGGCCGCTGCTGGACCGTATTGATCTGCATGTGGAAGTGGCCCACCTGCCCGCCGAGCAGTTGCTGACCACGCGCCAGGGCGAGGCCAGCGCCGCCATCCAAGCCCGCGTCACCCAGGCGCGGGCCATGGCCTTGGCCCGCCAGGGCTGCAGCAACCAGATGCTGCAAGGTGATGCGCTGGACCAGCACCTGCAACTGGACGAAGCCGCCGCCCAGCTGCTGCGCAAAGCCGCCGACCGTTTGGGCTGGAGCAGCCGCGCCACCCACCGTGCGCTGCGCGTGGCGCGCACGATTGCCGATCTCGCAGGCAGCCCCAGCGTGGCGAGTGCCCATGTGGCCGAGGCCATGCAATACCGCCGTGCCCTGCTGCACACGGCGACGTGATTAGATCGGTGTGGCTGCGGTCGCGACCATCGTCACTGCAGCACCCTCCATTCCCAGCTGCTGCACCAGGGCGCGCAACTGCGGCGACCAGCCCTGGGGCTGCGGCGCCACCAACCACGTGTCGACCACGCCAATCTGGCTGCGCAAGGGCTCCGGCAGCGGCGTGCAGTGAATGCCAAAGCGCGCTTGCTGCGTGTGCATCAAGGCACGGGGCATCAGCGCAAAACCCATACCTGCGGCCACACAGCCCAAGATGGCATCGAGCGTGCCCATCTCCATGATGCGTGCCGACGTAATGCCCTGGCTGGCCAGCAGCAGCTCAATACGCTGGCGGTAGCTGCAACCTTGGCGAAACGCCAAAAACGGCGTGCGCAGCAACATCTCCGGGCTGGGCAAGCCGGGCAGCGGCGTGGGGCTGACCAGCACCAGTTCTTCTTGGAACACCTGCTGCCCCCACCAGCGGGGCTGCGGAGGTTGGCCAGCCACAAAAGCACAGTCGAGCAGGCCGCGCTGCAAATCCTCCAGCAAACTTCCCGTCGGCCCGGTACGCAGTTGCAAATCCATGTGGGGCTGGGTTTGGTACAGCTGCGCCAACACCGGCGGCAGGCGCAAGGCGGCGGTGCTTTCCATCGCCCCTATGCGCAAGCACCCTGCGGGTGGCGCGCTGCCGGCAAACAGCGCGCAGGCTTGGTCATGCGTTTGCAGCAGGCGCTGCGCGTGGGGCAGCAAGGTGTGGCCTGCGGGCGTGAGATGTACGGGGCTGCTGCTGCGCTCAATCAGTTGCACCTGCAGCTCATCTTCGAGCTTTTGGATATGGGCCGTCACATTGGACTGCACGGTGTGCAGGCGCTGGGCCGCCGCCCCAAAACTGCCGGTACTGGCCACAGCGTCAAAAATGCGCAGGGATTTGATTTGCATGGCACCAATGCTTTCGATCTACAACATCATGAAAAACGATGATGGATTTCATTTTGAATCATTGGACATGATGATGCCAGCCCCTTAATCTGCTGCCCATTGCTCTGCAAGGCCCCCTGTGATTCAACGCTCTGAACTTCCCCTCTTTTTCACCGGCTTTCTGGCCACGCTCAGCGGCGTGGGACTGGCCCGTTTTGCCTACACCGCGCTGATGCCGCAAATGGTGCTGGCCGGCTGGTTCACGGGCGAGCAGGTGGCCTACCTGGGCGCCGCCAACCTGCTGGGCTATCTGATCGGTGCACTAGCTGCAGCCCCGCTGGCGGACCGGCTGGGCGCGGTGCGCGTGCTGGTGCTGTGCTGGGCGGCAGTGGCGCTGAGCTTTATCGGCTGCAGCTTTGCCCAGCCCATGCCCGTGTTCTTTGTCTGGCGGCTGATTTCCGGCATGGCAGGCGCCACGCTGATGGTGCTGGGTCCCTCCATCGCCATGGCGGCCACCCCGCTGGCGCGGCGGGCAGCCCTGGGCCCGCTCATGTTTTGCGGCATTGGCGTGGGCGCCCTGCTGTCGGCCACCTTGGTGCCCAGCCTGGCGCTGCAAAGCCTGGGTGCCGTGTGGTGGGGCCTGGCGCTGGTGTGCGTGGCTGCGTTATGGGGCGGCTGGCGCTGCGCACGCTTGCTGCCCGCTCCAGCCCCCATCACCATCACCCCACAGGCCCTCGCCTCGGCCTTGCCAGCGCCGGCCCTCTGGACGCTGCCCGTGGTGCTGGTGCTGCTGGCGTATGTCACCGACGGTTTTGGTTTTGTGCCGCACACCGTGTTCTGGGTCGACTACCTGGCGCGCGAGCTGCATCTGGGCGCCAGCTACGCCTCCACCCAATGGGCTATTTTTGGCCTGGGCGCCGTCGCGGGGCCGCTGTGCGCATCGCTGTGCGCCACGCGCTGGGGCTGGTGGCGCACCACCGCCGGGGCCTACGCCCTCAAAGCCGCCGCGATTGGCCTGCCGCTGGTGTGGGCGGACTTTGCCGGGCATGCGGTATCGGGCTTTGTGGTGGGGGCGCTGTCGCCCGGCATGGCCGCCATCACCTCAGGCTATGTGATGCAGCTGCTGGGCCCTGCACAGCACAAAAAAATGTGGGGCTATGCCACCGCTGCATTTGCCCTGCTGCAGGCCACGGCAGGGTATTTCATGGCCTATCTGTACGCCAGCACGGGCAGCTACCACAGCCTGTTTATCTGGGGCTGCGCGGCACTGAGCCTGGGTATGCTGCTGATTGTATTTTCCAGACAAAAAGCGGCTTCTACGCCCGTCTAGCAAGCGCCATCCGCTCACTTTTTATTTCTCTACCTTTTCACCTTTGCCATGCAACTCTTCCTCAACGCCACCTCCCCCTTTGCCCGTGTGGCCCGCGTGGCGGCCCTGCACCACGGGCTCGCCGATCAGCTCACGCTGGTCTGGAGTGACCCGTGGAACCAAGACCCCGCCTTGCTCGCGGCACACCCGCAGTTGCGCATTCCGGTGCTGGTCACCGGCGAGGGCCACGCCATCAGCGAATCGCTGCTCATCGCCCAGTATCTGGAGCACATCGGCAGCGGCCCCGCCTTGGTGCCTGCTGACCACAGCGCCGCCGTGCTGGCGCGCGCCAGCGTGGCCTACGGGTTGATGGAATCTGCATTCAACGTAGTGATTGCGCGCAAATACGAGGGTGCAGCGGTGGCCGATGCCAGCGTGCTGGGCCAGCGCCGCCTGGCCGCCCTCAACCGCGCGCTGGCGCTGCTGGAAAACGCGCCGCCCGCCCTACAGGAACACCTGACGCTGGATGTGCTGTGCACCGCCGTGACGCTGGACTATGTGCGTTTTCGCCTGCCGCAGCTGCTGCCAGCCCAGCGCTACCCGCAGTTGCATGCGTGGCTGGCACAAGCGCTGCTGCAGCCCCATTTGCACGCTACGCGGTTTGAGGGCTAAGCGGCCCAGCTGCACATATCCGCTCATCCGCGCACTGCTGCACCAAGCTGTGCGCGGATGAGGGCTGCAAAGCGTTTTTCAGACGCCCAAATACTGCTGGCGCACCTGGGCATTGCCCGCCAGTTCGGCCATAGGGCCGCTGTGCACGATCTGGCCTTTTTCCAGCACATAGGCGCGGTCGGCCACCACCTGCGCAAACGGCAGGTTTTGCTCGCTCAGCACAATGGCAATGCCCTGGGCTTTGAGCTGCAAAATGGTTTTCGCCATTTGCTCCACGATCAGCGGCGCCACCCCTTCGCTGGGCTCATCCAGCAGCACCACATAGGGCTGGCCCATCAACGTGCGCGCTACGCTGAGCATTTGCTGCTCGCCACCGCTCATCTGGCCGCCGGGGCGCTGCGGCATTTCGCCCAGGTTGGGAAACAACGAAAAAAGCTTTTCAGGCGTCCAGTGCGGCAGCGCTCTGCCGTCGGGCCAGCTGCGCGCTGCTTGGCGGCCCACTTCCAGGTTTTCCAGCACCGTCAGCTCGGTAAAGATGCGCCGGTCTTCGGGCACATAGCCCAGGCCCAGCCGCGCAATCTGGTGTGGGGCTTTGCGGCCGATGTCAGCTCCCATGAAAAGAACTTTTCCTTGGCGCCGCTCCACCAGCCCGACCATAGATTTGAGCGTGGTGGATTTGCCCGCGCCGTTGCGCCCCATCAGTGCCACCACTTCGCCGCGCCCCACATGCAGCGACACGCCGTGCAAGATGTGTGCGGCACCATACCAAGCGTTTAGGCCTTCTACCTGCAGCAAAGGGGTTGATGGTGTTTTTGGCTCTTCAGGCATATCTGGCAAGCGCTGATAGCTATCAACTTCATTCATTGCGACTTCTCCAGCACCAAGCCCGTACCCAAATAGGCCTGCTGCACGCGCGCGTCATCGCGCACCTGCTGGGGCATGCCTTCGGCCAGCAACTGGCCACGCACCAGCACGGCCACGCGGTCGGCCTGGCCAAACACCACATCCATGCTGTGCTCGGTAAACAGCACGCCCATGTGGCGCTGCTGTGCCAGCTGGCGCGTGAGTTGCATCAGCGCCACGCGCTCACCGGGGGCCATGCCGGCGGTGGGCTCGTCCATCAGCAGCAGCTGGGGGTTGGGGGCCAGCGCCATGGCCAGTTCTACGCGCTTGACGTCGCCATAGGCCAGCTCACTGCAAGGCCTGTCGGCCTGCGCGGCCATACCCACCTGATCGAGCAGCGCCAGCGCATCGCTGCGCCGGTGCGCGGCAGCGCGTGGCCACCACTGAAAAATCCGGCGGTCGTGCGAAAGCAAGGCCATCTGCACGTTCTCCACCACGGTGAGTGAGGCAAAGGTCTGTGCAATCTGAAAGGTGCGCCCCACGCCTTGGCGCCAGATGGCACGCGGCGCCAGGCCAGCAATATTGTTGCCGTGCAGCCGCACACTGCCACGGTCTGGCGTGAGCTGCCCGCCCACCATGTTGAAGGTGGTGGATTTGCCCGCGCCGTTCGGCCCAATCAGCGCCAGCAATTCACCGGCTTGCAGCGTCAGCGACACATCGCGCACGGCCTGCACGCCGCCAAACGATTTGCTGATGTTCTGCACTTGCAGCAAGGCAGTCATGCGGCCACCTGCACTTTCTTTTTGGAAGCAACCCACGCTTGCAGTTGCTGCGCAAAACCCGCAATCCCTTGTGGAAACAGCAGCACCAGCACCAGCATGATGCCGCCCATCAAGGCCCGCCAGTAGTCGGTGTTGCGTGCCACCGTGTCGTGCAACCAGGTGAACGCCGCCGAGCCCACCACCGGGCCTGCCAGAGTTTGAATGCCACCCAGCAGCACCATGACCAGCGCATCCACGCTCTTGGTCACGCTCAGGCTGTCGGGTGCCACACTGCCTTTGGAGAACACAAACAGCGCCCCGGCCACCCCGGCCACAGCGGCGGCAATCACCAAGGCCGTCCATTGAATGCGGCGCACATCCAGCCCTATCGCATCGGCACGCACGGCGGAATCCCGCGCAGCCCGCAGGGCATAGCCCAGGGGCGAAAACAGCATGCGGCGCAGCAGGTAGATGCCTGCCGCACACAGGGCCAGCGCCAGCCAGTAAAAGTTCGCCCCCTGGTCGGCCCATGCCGAAGGCCACACGCCCGTGAGACCGTTGCTGCCGCCCGTGAAGTCATCCCACTGAAACACGATGGCCCAGGTAATTTGTGCCAACGCCAAGGTCAGCATGGTCAGGTACACGCCCGACAGGCGCACGCAGAACCAGCCGTACAGCAGCGCGCCCGCAGCCGCCGCCAGTGGGCCAAACAGCAGGGCCGCTTCCATGGGCAACTCCAAGGCACGCACCGCCAGCGCAGCGCCATAAGCGCCCAAGCCAAAGTAGGCCGCATGGCCAAATGAGTGCATGCCGCCGGGGCCGAGGATGAAGTGCAAGCTGGCCGCAAACAGCGCGGCAATCAGCATGTCGGTGAGCAGCACGGTGGCGTAGTTTTCCGCCGCCAGCAGCAAGGGCAACACCGCCAGACCCAGCCCCAGTGCACACCATGCCCACACCGCTTGCGGGCTGGCGCTGCGCAAGGGCATCTCCGGCGCACCGCCGTGGCGCGCAGGTGCTTGGGGCTTGCCCAGCAAACCCCAGGGCCGCCAGATCAGCACCGTGGCCATCACCACAAATTCCACCACCAGCGTGAGCTTGGAGAACGACACCTCCACGCCCGCAATCTCTTGCACACCCAGCCAGATGCACACGGCCTTGATTTGCGCAATCAGCAGCGCGGCAATGAATGCCCCCGGAATGCTGCCCATGCCGCCCACCACCACCACCACAAAGGCCGCGCCGATGGTGGTCATGTCCATCTCTAAACTCGCGGGCTCGCGCGGCAATTGCAGTGCACCGGCCAGGCCCGCCAGCAGCGTGCCCAGCGCAAACACCGCCGTGAACAGCCAAGCCTGGTTCACCCCCAGCGCGCCCACCATTTCGCGGTCTTGCGTGGCCGCACGCACCAGCGTGCCAAAGCGGGTGCGCGTGAGCAGCAGATGCAGCCCCAGCAGCACCAGGGGGCCGACGGCGATCAGCAGCAGGTCATAGGTGGGGAACTGCCGGCCCAAGATCTCGACCGCGCCTTCCAGACCCGCCGCGCGCGGGCCAAACAACTCTTCCGGGCCCCACAACCACAGCGCGGCATCTTTGATGACCAGCACTAGCGCAAACGTGGCCAGCAGCTGAAACAGCTCCGGCGCTTGGTAGATGCGGCGCAGCAGGCCGATTTCCGTCAACGCGCCCAGCAGGCCGCAGGCCAGGGGCGCCAGCAACAGCGCGGGCCAAAAACCGATGTGGGGCGCGAGCGACTCCACGCTGGAAAACGCAAGGTAGGCGCCCAGCATAAAAAACGAGCCGTGCGCAAAGTTGATGGTGCGCGTGACCCCAAAAATCAAGGACAGGCCCACCGACACCAGAAACAGCGACGAGGCGCTGGCCAGTCCGTTGAGCAATTGGGCCAGCAGGCCAGATGCACTCATATATTCCCAGCAGTTTGCTGTAAAAAGATAGCTGCTTGCGCTCGCGGGTATTGCCTGAGAGCGCCAAAACGCTTCAAACTCACCGCCCTGCGCAAGCAGCTAGTTTTTCCATGCGCCGTGGCGCTTTATTGCGCGCTGGCAGGGCGCAGCTTTTTCACCTCAGCGTCCGACGGCTGAAAGTCTTTGCCATCGGCATAGTAGAAGTTGGTCATGATGCCGCGCTGCAGCTCTTTGCTGTAGGCGGTGGTGCCCACATACGCGCCCATGGTGGACTGGTTGTCCTGGGCACGGTAGGTGATGGGGCCCCAGGGCGTGTTCACGTTCAGGCCCTTGAAGGCCTTGATGAGCGCTTCGGTGTCGGTGCTGCCCGCCTTGGTGATGCCGGCCGCCAGCGACTGGATGGCGTTGTAGCCCACGATGGTGCCCAGGCGCGGGTAGTCCTTGAACTTGCCCTGGTAGGCCTTCAAGAACGCATCGTGCGCAGGCGTTTTGATGCTGTACCAGGGATAGCCGGTGACGATCCAGCCCTCGGGCGCTTCTTGGCGCAAGGCGTCCAGGTATTCCGGCTCGCCCGACAGCAGGCCCACCACAGTGCGGTCTTTGAACAGACCGCGGGTGTTGCCCTCGCGCACAAACTTGCCCAGGTCCACCGAGAACAGCACGTTGAAGATGGCATCGGGCTTGGCATCGGCAATCGCTTGCACGACAGAACCGGCATCGATCTTGCCCAGCGCCGGCGCTTGCTCGGCAACAAACTCAATGTCGGGCTGCGCCTCTTTCATCAGCTGCTTGAAAGTGGCCACGGCGGATTGGCCATATTCGTAGTTGGGGTAGACGATGGCCCAGCGCTTTTTGTTGAGCTTTTTGGCCTCTTGCACCAGCATGGCCGTCTGCATGTAGGTAGAGCCACGCAGGCGGTAGGTGTAGCGGTTGCCGTTTTGCCAGACCACCTTGTCGGTCAGCGTTTCGGAGGCGAGGAAGAAACGCTTTTTCTGCCCCGCGTAATCGGTCAGTGCCATGCCTACGTGCGACAGGAACGAGCCGGTGAGCACATCGATCTTCTCGCGGGTGTACAGCTCTTCGGCAGCACGCACGGCATCGCCGGGGTTGCCGTTGTCATCGCGCGTGACCAGCACCACTTGCTTGCCCAGCAAACCGCCCTGGGCGTTGATTTGCTCTACCGCCAGGTCCATGCCTTTTTTGTAGGGTTCCAGAAAAGCCGGCATGGCTTTGTAGCTGTTGATTTCGCCAATCTTCAGCACCCCAGGTGCTGCCCACGCAGGCAAAGCAGCCATGGCCAGCACAGGCAAAGTCCAGCGCAATTGCATAGGTCGTCCTCCACGGTGTGGCACACACCATTCCTATTAATACTCAAATTGAGTATATGTAGTGGTAAAAAAAGCGCCGAGGCCTTGGGCACCCAGCACGAGCGCATTATGCTAAATCCGAGCATTAATCAATGTCAAGGTTTCCGTCACTTTTGCCCGCAGCGCAGCAGCTTATTACTAATCCATCTCAAACCAAAGACCGCAACCGCCCCCCAGGCCTGGCATTTCTCGGACAATACGAGTTTGAAATATAAAAAGTCGGCCTGCTATACCCCTTGCGCATATGCGCAGTACCTCCGGGTTCGCCAACTGGCTTTTTAAGCCCGGGCCGGTTGTGCCCGTTTTTACGCTATCCAACCCTTTTCATCATGAGTGCTTTTCTCGAAGAACGCGTCCTGTCCGTGCACCACTGGACCGACCGCCTGTTTTCCTTCACGACCACCCGTGACACCTCGCTGCGCTTCTCCAACGGCCACTTCACCATGATTGGCCTGAAGGTGGACGGCAAAAATCTGCTGCGTGCGTACTCGATTGCCAGCCCCAACTACGAAGAGCACCTGGAGTTTCTGTCGATCAAGGTCGAAGATGGCCCGCTGACTTCGCGCCTGCAGCACATCCAGGTGGGGGACACCATCATCGTCGGCAAAAAGCCCACGGGCACGCTGCTGATCGACTACCTGCTGCCCGGCAAGAACCTGTACATGATTGGCACCGGCACCGGTCTGGCCCCTTGGCTGGCCGTGGCACGTGACCCCGAAACCTACGAAAAGTTTGACAACGTAGTCGTGGTGCACGGCGTGCGCGAGGTGAAAGAGCTGGCCTACCAGGAAATGTTCGAGCAACTGCCCGAGCATGAATTCCTGGGCGAGATCGTCAAGGGCAAGCTGCACTACTACCCCACCGTCACCCGCGAGCCTTTCCGCAACCAGGGCCGTATCACCGACCTGATCAACAACAACGTGTTCCCCCAGTGCCTGGGCCTGCCCGCACTGAACCCCGAGACCGACCGCGTCATGCTCTGCGGCAGCCCCGCCATGCTGGCGCAGCTCAAGGAAATGATGGAGCAGCGCGGCTTCAAGGAAGGCAACACCACCACCCCCGGTGACTTTGTGATCGAGCGCGCTTTCGTCGAAAAGTAAGCGGCTTGCACGGGCCACAGCCCAGCCTGCCCATGCACAGCATCGGCAGGCTTTTTTGTCCGCGAAAGCCCTCTGGCGCGACAACGGCGGGCTTCCCATAATCGGTGGCATGCCTGCCCGCTTGCCGCCCTCTTCCGATTCCAGCGACCGCAACTACGTCACCGCCTTGGCGCGCGGTCTGGATGTGCTGTCGTGTTTTCGCTCTGGCGAAAAACTGCTGGGCAACCAAGACATCGCCAAACGCTGTGGCCTGCCCAAATCCACGGTGTCGCGGCTGACCTATACGCTGACCACGCTGGGCTATTTGATCCATGTGCCCAGCGAGGGCAAATACCGCCTGGGCACGGCCACGCTGGCGCTGGGCAGCGCCATGCTGTCGGGGCTGGATGTGCGCAAGCTGGCGCGGCCCTTGATGCACAAGCTCAGCGACATCACGCAAACCGAAGTGGCTCTGGCGACGCGCGACCGGCACAACATGGTCTACATCGAACACAGCCCCAGCCCGCTGCCCATGGATTCCGACCTGAACATTGGCACCCGCCTGCCGCTGGGCACCACCGCCATGGGGCGGGCATGGCTGGCGGCCTGCCCGCTGGATGAGCGCCAGCAAGCCATGGATTACCTGCAGGCCCATGCCCCGGACCAGTGGGAAGCCGCCATGCAGCAGCAGCACTTGTGGCCGCAGCACCAAGACCGCGCCCACCCGTGGCTGACCACCTCGTTTGGCGACTGGCTGCCGCATGTGAATGCGATTGCGCTGGCGTTTTCGCCCGGGCGTGGGCTGCCGCTGATGGCCATCAGCTGCGGCGGCCCTGCGCGGCTGATCTCTGCCGAGATGCTGATGCAACGCGCCAAGCCCGAGTTGGAGCGCATCGTGCGCCGCTTGCAGCAAGCCATCTACCAAGCGTAATCCCGGTCTTTTGCAGTAGCCAAGACGACAGCGTTTTTCCCCCTGCAAACCTAGCATGTTCATCAGCGCGTTCCGCTACGCGGATCGACTGTTGCAGCACTTTCTAGGAGACACAAGCATGGGCGTGAAACAACTGTTTGACCTGAGCGGCAAGACCGCCTTGATTACCGGCGGATCGCGTGGATTGGGCCTGCAAATGGCCGAAGCCTTGGGCGAAATGGGCGCCAAGCTGGCCATTACCGCCCGCAAGGCCGACGAGCTGGCCGAGGCCAAGGCGCACCTCGAAGGCTTGGGCATGGAAGTGCACACCTTCGCCAACGATCTGCAAAATTTTGACGCGATGCCTGCCCTGGTCGATGACGTACTGGCCCAGCTGGGCACCATCGACATTCTGGTGAACAACGCCGGGGCCACCTGGGGCGAAAAGGCCGAAGACTATCCCGATGCCGCGTGGCACAAGGTGATGAATCTGAACGTCTCGGCCCCCTTCTTTCTGACGCGCGAAGTGGCCAAGCGCGTGATGATTCCCAAGGGCCAAGGCAACATCATCATCACCGCCTCGGTGGCAGCATTCAAGGGCACACCACCCGGCATGAACACCGTGGCCTACAACACCTCCAAAGCCGCAGCCGTGCACCTGGCGCGCACGCTGGCTTCGGAGTGGGGCCACTACGGCATCCGCGTGAACTCGATCTGCCCGGGCTTTTTCCCCAGCAAGCTGGCCAGCGGTTTGATCGACAAACTGGGCGACCAGCTCATCGCCCGCGCGCCGCTGCGCCGCATTGGCGGCGAAGAAGACCTGAAAGGCGCAGTGGTGTATTTGGCGTCAGACGCTTCACGCCACATGACGGGCCAGGCCCTGGTGCTCGATGGCGGAGCCAGCCTGATCTGATATCAATAAAAGTAGCAGCCAGCGCGCTTCATTCCATGGTTTCAGCTACAAAACGCATGGAAATCCTTTATTTTCAAGCGCTAGCAGCTACTTTTATAGATTAATCAGCCCCCCCCTTTCGGCCACAAAAAAGCGCACCTTGGTGCGCTTTTTTGTTGGCCTACCAAACGGTCGGCTTATTTTTTCTCGGTGCTGATCACGATGATCTTGCCGTCTTTGACCGCGCCGCCACGTTCCTTGGTCAGCGTGCCGCCGCGCTCGTTCACGCCCAGCACACCGCCGGGGTTGACTTGCGAGGACAGCGCTTTGTAGCCCGCGTCCAGCTTGGCATGGATGGCCTTCGCATCGCTGGCCGTGCCCGCCAGTTGCATGGCCTTGGCCGTCGCGTGCACGGCGGTGTAGTTCCACAGGGCTTCGGAGCCCGGCACACGGCCCTCAAACTTCTTGCCAAAGCGCTCCATAAAAGCTTTGTTATCCGGCGATGGGTCGGCCGATACGGGCAGCACGCCAATCGCACCTTCTAGCGGCTCCATGCCGCCCACCACGCGCGCCATTTCATCGAGCTTGGCCTGGTCCATGACCAGGAAGCCGCCCTTGAAACCCAGCTCCCGCGCCTGCTTGACCACCAGCGCCGTGGGCTCGGAGGCACCGCCGACAAACAGCACATCGGGCTTGGCCGCCAGCGCCTTGCTCACGCCGCTGTAAAAGTCGGTAGCGCGGTTGTAGCTCATGGGGTTTTCCGCCACCACGGTGCCACCCAGCTTTTCCCAGCCGGGCTTGAAGGCTGCCGCCCAGGCCTTGCCGTAGTCGTGGTCTGCGCCAATCATCGCCACCTTCTTGCCATAACGCTGCATCAGGTAGTTGGAAAAGGGCTCGATGTAGGTGGTGAACTCGGGCGGAATGCGCAGCGTCAGCTTGTTGCCGCGGTCGGTGATCTGCGGCACCGAGCTGTAGGCCAGCACGATGAAGTTGTTGCGCTCGTTGGTGGTCTGCAACGCAAAAATACCGCCCGAATGGGGCACCAGCACGGCCGGTGTTTTGTACTGCTGCACCAGGCGCTGGGCGTTGATGGCGGTCTCAGACGGGTTGTACTTGTCGTCCAGTGGAACGATCTCAAACTTCACCTTTTTGCCGCCCACATCCAGGTTGGCCGCGTTGAGCTCATCGGCCGCCAGCAGCATGCCATCGAGCGCATTCTTGCCGTACTGGGCCGCCCCCCCCGACAGCGGGCCGGAGTAGCCAATCTTCACCACCTCCTGCGCCATCGCGGGTGCTGCAAAAGTGGCGGCACAGGCCAAGGCCAGCCCGGTCAGCTGGCGGCGATTGAGTCGAGAAAATGCACGCATGGTTGTCTCCTTGTGTAGGTATAGGGTTGCGTGAGAAAGATGGTGTTAAGCACCGATATATGCCTTGCGGATGGAGTCATCGGCCAACAGTTCATCGGGCTTGCCTTCGCGCACGATGTGGCCGTTTTCCAGCACATAGGCGCGGTGTGCAATCTTCAGCGCTGCAAAAGCGTTTTGCTCGGCCAGCAGCACCGTGGTGCCGCTTTGGTTGATGCGCTGAATGATTTCAAACATCTGCTTGATGACCAAGGGTGCCAGGCCCAGCGAAGGCTCATCCAGCAGCAGCACTTTGGGCCGGCCCATCATGGCGCGGCCAATGGCCACCATCTGCTGCTGGCCGCCCGAGAGCGAACCCGCCGGGTCGTCTTTTTTGTCGCGCAAGATGGGGAACAGCGCAAACACCTCTTCCAGAATTTGCTGGCTGGGGCCGGCGTCTCGGCGGTGCACGTACGCCCCGAGTTCCAGGTTCTTTTGCACCGTCATTTGCGGAAACAGCTTGCGCCCTTCGGGGCACTGCACCACGCCCGATTGCACGATGGTGCTGGGCTTGCTGCCCACCAGCTCCTTGCCCTCCCAGGTGATGGAGCCACCGGCGGCTTGGTGAATGCCGCTGGCCGTCAAGAACAGCGAACTCTTGCCCGCGCCATTGGCGCCCAGCAGCACCACCAGCTCGCCCTTGTCGGCGTGCAGGCTGACCTTGTCCAGCGCCAGAAAACTGCCGTACTTCAGCGATACGTTCTCAAACTTCAGCATGCTCGCTCCCCAGGTAGGCATCGATCACCGCCGGGTTGCGGCGGATGGCGTCGGGTGTGCCTTCGGCAATTTTTTCGCCATAGCTCAGCACCAAAATTTTGTCGGCCAGGCTCATGATCATGGCCATCTTGTGCTCGATCAGCGCCACCGTCATGCCGTGCTGCACGAACTTGCGGATCAGTTGCGCCAGGCCCTCGGTTTCTTCGGGGTTGACGCCACCTGCGGGCTCATCGAGCAACAGCAACTTGGGGTCGGTGGCCAGCGCCAAGGCAAAGGCCACGCGCTTGCGCTCTTCCTGCGAGATGTCGCCCGCCAAGCGGTGGGCGATGGGCGAGAGGCCCACAAAGTCCAGCGCATCACGTGCTTTTTCGCGGCACACGCGCTCTTCTTCGCGCAGGCGGCTGGAGCCGCGCAGCACATCCCACAGCCCCGAGTGCGTGCGCAGGCGGTGGCCCACGATGAGGTTGTCCAGCACCGTGGCTTTGTCGAACAGCGAGGTGGATTGGAAGGTGCGCGCAATGCCCAGTTTGGCCACCTGATCGGGGCGCAGCGAGGTCACGTCTTGCCCGTTGAAGGTGATGGTGCCGCTGGTGGGCTTGTGCATGGAGCTGATCAGGTTAAAGAAGGTGGTTTTGCCTGCGCCATTGGGGCCAATGATGGCGTTGATCTTGCCTTCTTCAATCACCGTGCTGACGTCGTTGACGGCCGCCAGCCCGCCAAACTTCTTGGTGAGTTTTTCAATCTTGAGCATGGGGCTTGCCCTCCTTCGCATCGCGGCGTGCGCGCCACGCCAGAAAACTGCCCACAATGCCGTGGGGCAAGAAGATGACCAGCGCCACCAAAATGGGGCCGAACACGATGAAGCGGTACTCCTGCAGGAACTGCAGCGACTGCGTGAGCCACGGCATGCCAATGGCACCCAGCAGCGGCCCCAGCACCGTGCCCAAGCCACCCACGATCATGAAAATCATCATGTCGAAGGTGTGGTGCGCGCCGGCAATATCCGGCCCGATAAAGCGCACAAAACCCGCGTACAGCCCGCCCGCCATACCGGCGTAGAACACGCTGAGCATGAAGGCCAGGGTCTTGTTGCGCATGAGGTTGATGCCCAGCGCCTCCGCCAGCTCATCGCTGTTGCGAATCGCAATGAAAGTGCGGCCCAGCAGCGATTTGACGATGCGGCGCATGGCCCACACCGCCATCACCAAAAAGAACAGTGTGAGGTAGTACAGCGCCAAGGGCGATTCAAACGCCACGGAGCCAATCGGCTCGGGCGCGGGAATGCCCATGATGCCCACCGTGCCGTGCGTGAGGCTCTCCCACTTCTCGATCAGCAAAAACATGATGTAGCCCACGCACAGCGTGAAGATCGAGAAGAAATGCCCCTTCAGGCGCAGCGACACAATGCCCACAAAGTAACCAATGAAGGCGCTGACCACGCCCGCCATGGGGAAGGCGGCCCAGAAGCTCCAGCCGTGGTCCACCGTCAAGATGCCCACGGTATAAGCGCCCACGGCCATAAAGCCCGCGTGCGCCAGATTGAGCTGACCGGTGTAGCCCGTAATCAGGTTCAAGCCCAGCGTGGCAATCGCAAAGATGAATGCGGTGCTCATCACGGTGAGGTGGTAGTCATTGCCCGCCACCCACGGGAACACCAGGCTGGCAGCCAGCAGCAGCCCCCACGCCAATTTGCTATCGATAAAGCCTTTCATCTCAGCGCCCCCTCTTTGCAAACAGGCCCTCGGGGCGCATCGACAAAATCACCACCAGCAGCACAAAGGCGATGATGTCCTTGTAGTCGGTGGAGATGTAGTAAGCACCAAAGCTCTCGGCAAATCCGATGATCAGGCCACCCACAATGGCGCCGGGAATGCTGCCCATGCCGCCCAGAATAATGATCACAAAAGCCTTGGTGATCACCAAGTGCCCCATGGCCGGGTACACCAAGTTGATGGGTGCGTACAGCGTGGCCGCCACGGCCGCCAGCACCCCCGAGATGGCAAACGTCAGCATGGCGACGCGGTTGGCATCAATGCCCACAATGGATGCACCATCGCGGTTTTGCGCCATCGCGATGATGGTGGAGCCCATCACCGTGCGCGTCAGGAACAGGTGCAGCGCCACCATCAACGCAAACGCGGCGGCAATGATCAGCAAGCGCTGCGCAGGTGCGGTGATGCCCCCCAGATCAATGATGCTGGTGTAAGGCGTTTGCATGCGCTGAAAGTCTGCACCCCAGATGGCTTGGGCGGCGGCTTCCAGAAACAGCAGCACGCCAATCGCGGCAATCATGGGGTGAATGCCCGAGGCATTGCGCAGCGGATGAAACACCAAGCGTTCGCTGATCACCGCCATCACCGCCACCACACCGGCGGCGGCCAGCATGGCCAGCCAATAGTTCAAGCCCCAGGCATTCATGGCGTGGAAAGCCACAAACGCACCAATCATGTAGAACGCACCGTGCGCAAAATTGGGCACGTGCAAAATGCCGTACACCAGCGTCAGACCCAGCGCCACCAGTCCATAGATACCGCCCAATGTCAGGCCATTGAGCACTTGCTGCAGGAAAACGTCCATCACGCCCTCCCGCTGTATGAGCGGCTGTGCATGGCTGCAAAGCACGCTCCGTGGTTGTTTGGCATCCCGGTCTCCTTGTCTGTTGACGGTGCAGTTTTTCACTGCGGCGCAACCAGACTAGGGCGAGTTTTTCCAAATAACCAGCCGAGAATTCCGCTGTGCAGAACTTTTCGGGCAAACCCCGAGCAATTTTCCTCGCGCGCTGTAACGCAGTTGACGCGCGCTGCGGGGAAACCTCATCAGGGTAATAACGGTGTGCTGCCAGGGTTTGGCAGAAAGCGCAAAATTGCAGCCATGAGCGATACATCCACCCTTTTGCGTCAACAGCTGCAACAACTGGAAGCCGAACTGCGCGCGGCTTCGCTGTGGAGCGCCCAACCCCCTTCGGCAGAGGCGATGGCGTCTGCCATGCCTTTCATGTACGACACCTTGCAAATCGAAGAATGGCTGCAGTGGGTGTTTGTGCCACGCATGCATGCGCTGCTCGATGCCAATGCCGGACTGCCTGATAGCTGCAGCGTGCACCCGCTGGCCGAGCATGAATGGACCAACCGGCTGCCGCACCGCACCCATGGCGCCGCACTCCAGCTGCTGGCAGACATCGATGCCACGCTGACCAAGGCCTAAACCTCACTTTCACCGCCAGGCAGTACGCCTGCCATCTGGGCGTACCCCCTCAAATCTCAGGCCACCGCTGGCTGCCTTGAGAGCCTACGCTGCATGGCACCATCGCCCGCTCGGGAGGCAAGCCCGCCAGGCTGGCTTCGCTTCGCAACACGTTGCGGCGGTGCTGCATCTCCCACGCTTTGGCACAGCTGGCCCCCAGCAGCAAAATGGCCGAGGTGACATAGATCCATATCAGCACCACCACCAGTGAGCCTGCAGCCCCGTACGCGGACACCACCGCCGCTGTGGACAAATACCAGGCCAGCGCCTGTTTGCTCAACATGAACAAGGTGGACGACACCACTGCGCCCAGCACCAGATAACGCAACTGGGGTTTGCGGCCTGTGCCTATGCGCATGAGGCCCACAAACAGCACCGTCATCACCACCAGGGACACACCTTCGTTGACCAGACTCACCACCAGCCCGGGTGGCTCCATATTGAGCCAATTGCCTGCCAACTGGGTGAACATCTTGATGGCGGTCGACAGCACCATGGTCACCAGCATCAAAAAACCCACCACCAGCACATACGCCAATCCACGCAGTCGCAGCGTGGCCAGCTTCCACCATGCTTTTTGCGGCGGCGGTGGCTCGTCAGCACCAAACCTCCACAGTTTGTTGAGCGAATTTTGCAGTTCAACAAACACCCCCGTCGCGCCGGAAAGCAGCAAGACAAATGCAGCGATGGACGCCAAACGCCCTTGTGCAGGCGCTTGGGCGCTGGCCAATGCCCCTTGCACCACGCTGGCACCACGCTCGCCCATCACGCCCCGCACCTGATCGAGCAAGGTGCTTTCCACCACGCTGCGGTCCATCCACCAGCCCAGCAAGCCGACGATCAGCAGCACCAGCGGTGAAAGACTGAGCAGGCCGTAAAACGTCATGGCTGCGCTCATGCGCAAGCCGTCGGCATCCAGCCACAGCTTGATGGCATCCACCAAAGGTTGAAATGGGCGCAACCATCGCGCGAGGTGCTGGTTCCAGCTGGAGCGTACAAAAGCCATAACCGCCATTGTGGCGGGCACCCCCA
The DNA here is from genome assembly GCF_030162955.1 of Comamonas jiangduensis. Lineage (NCBI taxonomy): Bacteria > Pseudomonadati > Pseudomonadota > Betaproteobacteria > Burkholderiales > Comamonadaceae > Comamonas > Comamonas jiangduensis. The sequence goes on along the minus strand of NZ_JARXOV010000004.1, from coordinate 106,916 downwards.
ACCTGCGGGTGTCAGCGCACGCCGCTGCACGCTATCACCCCTCCCCGTTCGCCTGCAATGCGGCAGCTGCCCAAACGCAACCGACCTTGCTGTACCTTGGTCTATGCGGACTGCTGTCCTGCTGGCACATGATTTTTTGCCTGCTGATACCCGCGTTTTCCCTGATCAAGAACTCTGGTGTGCCAGCCCCCCGCTGTGGTCAACTGCGGGTTGCCACTTAGGGCGAAACCCGCAAAAAGACCAATAAACACTGTTTGAACGACAGTCAAATCAGGGAGACGACATCCATGCAAACCACTTTCACCGCTGCATCGCCCGCGGACCGCGTGCTGTGCCCCGCACTGCTAGAACGCATCATGACGGCCGACCAGGCCGCCAGCCTGATCCAGTCCGGCATGACGCTGGGCATGAGCGGCTTCACGCCGGCCGGCGCCCCCAAAGCCGTGCCCCAGGCGCTGGCGCGTCGCATCGAAGAGCAGAACGCGCAGGGCGGCAACTTCCGCATCAGCCTGTGGACGGGGGCATCGACCTCTCCGGAGCTGGACGGTGCCCTGGCCAAGGTGCACGGCATCGAACGCCGCCTGCCCTACCAGTCCGACCCAACGGTGCGCAAGGAGATCAACGACGGCCGCATGCAGTACGTCGACATCCACCTCTCGCACGTGGCGCAGTACGTGTGGTTCGGCTTTCTGGGCCACCTGGACGTGGCGGTGATCGAGGTGGCGGGCATCCTGCCCGACGGGCGCCTGATTCCCTCGACCTCGGTGGGCAACAACAAGACCTGGCTGGAGCAGGCCGACAAGATCATCCTGGAAGTCAACAGCGCCCAGCCGGCCGAGCTGGAGGGCATGCACGACATCTACTACGGCGCCGCCGTGCCGCCCAAGCGCAAGCCGATTCCCATGGAGCACCCGTTCGACCGCATTGGCGACCCGTACCTGCACTGCGACCTGAGCAAGGTGATGGCCGTGGTGCCCACCCAGCAGCGCGACAAGCTGGCCGGCTTCACGCCGCCCGATGCCGACTCGCAGCGCATTGCCCAGCACATCATCGACTTCCTGCAGCACGAAGTGAAGGTGGGCCGCCTGCCGCCCGAGCTGCTGCCGCTGCAGTCCGGCGTGGGCAACATCGCCAACGCAGTGCTGGCCGGCCTGAACCACGGCCCCTTCGACCACCTGAACGCCTACACCGAGGTGCTGCAGGATGGCATGCTGGACATGCTGGAGTCGGGCAAGCTGGACACCGCCTCGACCACCTCGCTGGCGCTCAGCCCCGCGGCCATGGAGCGCTTTCTGGCCAACATCGATTTCTACCGCCAGCGCATCATGCTGCGCCCGCAGGAGATATCCAACCACCCCGAGCTGATACGCCGCATGGGCCTGATCTCCATGAACGCGCTGATCGAGGCCGATATGTACGGCAACGTCAACAGCACGCACGTCATGGGCTCGTCCATCATGAACGGCATCGGCGGCAGCGGCGACTTTGCGCGCAACGCCTATCTGTCCATCTTCATGACACCGTCCGTGGCCAAGAGCGGCAAGATCAGCTGCATCGTGCCCATGGTGTCCCACGTCGATCACACCGAGCACGACGTGCAGATCATCGTCACCGAACAAGGTCTGGCCGACCTGCGCGGTCTGGCTCCCGTGCAGCGCGCGCGCTTGATCATCGAGAAATGTGTGCACCCGGACTACAAGGCTGCGATGACCGACTACCTGGAACGCGCCCTGCGTGATGCCCCCGGCAAGCACACACCGCATCTGCTGGACGAGGCCTATGCCTGGCACCAGCGCTACCTGAAGACCGGCAACATGCAAGCCGCCCGACAGGTGCTGCGCGCGGCATAAGCCACATAAAAAAGTGGATGCATGCGCTCCAGGATGCATCCACCGCAACAAAAAATAGACATCAAAACAGCTTGCAACGCTTGATATACCAACGCTGCAAGCTATTCTTTTAGAAAAACACCACCCGCACCCAGGGCGCAGCCAGCACGTTCACTGCGCCGGCAATCAGCATCACCAGCGAGGCCACCACGGCCTGCACTTCGCCAAACTGGCGGGCCTTGGCCACCCCTGTGCCGTGGGCGGCACCGCCCAAGATGGCGCCGGTAGCCATCTTGCTGCGCACATGGGGCAGCACACGCAGCAGCACCTCGCCAATCAGCATGCCGGTGATACCGGTCATCACCACAAACAGGGCTGCCAAATCGGTGGGGCCTCCCAGCACGCGTTCGGCCTCGATCGCAAACGGGGTGGTGACGCTGCGTACGGCCAAACCTTTTTGCAGTTCTTCGTTCAAACCAAACCAGTCCGCAAACCACACGGTGGTGGAAATCGACACCAGACTGGCCACCACCACGCCCGTGGTGATCGACAGCCAGTGCTTGCGCAGCAGTTGGCGGTTTTCATGCAGCGGCAGGGCAAAAGCCACGGTGGTGGGGCCCAGCATCCACGCCAGCCAGCGCGTTTGGGCAATGTATTGCGGGTAGGACACGTGGGTAAGCAGCAGCAGTGCAATCAACACCAGCGGCGTAGCCAGAATAGGCATCAACAGCGGTGTCGGAAAGCGGCGGTACAGCTGCTTGTTCACGCCATAGCAAAGCACGGTCACCAACAGCGACAGCACGCCAATCATTTCGTTGGACATGGCTTACTCCTTGCGCGATGAGCGGCGGCGTGCCAGCCACAGTTCCAGCCGGTAAACGCGGTCCACGGCCCAGGCGGTCACCACCATGACGCAGGCGGTGCTGGTCACGATGACGGCCAAAATACGCAGGCCCTGGTGGGCAATCAGCTCGGGGTACTCCGTCACCACCAGCACAGCAGGCACAAAAAACAGCAGCATTTCTGCCAGCAACCAGTTGGTGCCCGCCTTGAACCACTGCGCTTTCACCAGCCCACTGAACAAGCCCACTGCCAGCAGTGCAAAACCAATCAGCCCCGCAGGCATGCTCCAGCCAAAATGCTGACGCGCCACATCCATGCTCAGCCAGATGGCACTGAGCAGCACCACCTGCAGCAAGGCTTTGAGCGATTGCTGGGTGTGGTGCAAGCCGCGCTGCACGGAAGAAGCGGTCAGAGGAAACGATGACATGGATCAAAGTCTAGGGTTTTCACTCAAATTCGTAAAATGAATAATTTCCATAAAAGCAATTCTTAAAAGGAATCCCTATGGATTTGCGTGCCTTGCGCTACTTTGTCGAAGTGGTGCGCGCCAACGGCTTTACACGGGCGGCGGAGCATCTGCATGTCACCCAGCCCACCATCAGCAAAATGGTCAAACAGCTGGAAGACGAGCTGGGCGGCCCGCTGCTGCTGCGTGAAGGGCGCGGCGTGCAACTGACCGATGCCGGGCAGGTGGTGTATGAACGCGGGCTGCAGGTGCTGGCCCAGGCCCAGCTGCTGCGCCAGGAAGTGGCCGAGGTGGATGGGATTGCGCGTGGTGAACTGAGCGTGGGCATCATGCCCACCGCCGGCCATTACATGGCGCCCGTGATTGCGCTGTTTCAGCAGCGCTACCCGGGCGTTACGCTGAATGTGCAAGAGTCTGGCGCACGCGCGCAGCGCCAGCTGATGCTGGAGGGCAAGCTGGACATGGCGCTGGGCCTGTTCAACGCCCCCGACGAGGCCTTGCACACCTACACGATTGCCCACCAGCTCACCCGCGTGGTGATGGCACGCCACCGCGTGGTCGATGAAAACGCGCCCGTACGCTGGCAGGAGCTGGCCGATCTGCCATTTTTGCTCTACACCAGCGACTTTGCGTTGCACGAAGCCGTGCTGCAGCACTGTGCCGAGGCGGGCTTCTCCCCGCGCGTGCAGCTGCAAACCCGCTACTGGGACTTTATTGGCCACCTGGTGGCCGCAGACATCGGCGTGGCCGTGATGTTTGAGCACGTGATTGCCAAATACGACGCACAACGCGTCGCCAGCCGCCCGCTGATTGGCCCCCAGATGGGCTGGGACGTGGTGCTGATGTGGCGCCCCGGCTACCGCTCCCGTGCGGCGCAAGCATGGCTTGATTGCGTGCGCGAGGTCTATCCCCAGCCCTTGTACGGTGCCACACCACCGCCAACAGCTTCTATAGAAAAATAGCCTCTAGTGCTTACCCATCAAGCGCATACAGCTATCAAAAGCATATTCACCTTCACAAAAAAACCCTGCAGTTGTGCGCAGGGGTTTTTTTCTTTGGTCGTGGAGTGCGCCGCTTAGAACTGCCAGCGCACCTCACCCAGACCCTCAAAGCACACCGTCACCAAATCACCGGCCTGCACCTGCGGGCAACCTGTCCAGGTACCAGTGGTCACCACCGTGCCCGCCGCCACGGTGCCGTAATGCTGCGTCACATGCTGCAGCCACGCGGACAACAACCAGGTTGGGTCTTGCAGGCTGTGGGTGCCGGTAAAGCCTTGCACCGCCCCGTCATTGACCTGTAGCGAGCAGCGTTGGGCTGACCAGTTGTGGGTACGCAGCGGGGCAAAGTCTTGCCATGGGCCCAGCGCCAGACCGCCGTGGCATTGGCCGTCGGCCAGCAACGTCAGTGCCGGAGCTTGGGTGCCTTCGCGCCAGCGGCTGTCTACAAACTCTATAGCGACTGCATAGGCATCGATCAAGTCGATGGCGGTTTCTGGCGTCAGTGCTGCCGCTTGGTCTGCCGTCACCGCCTGCCGAATTCGCAGCGCAATTTCACCTTCTACACCACGCAAGCTAAAGACCTGGGCTGGGGCTGCAGCCGTGGTTACATCGGTGTGCACCCCGGGTTCCGGCAGCGGCGCATGAATCAGCGCTGCCGCATCGCGAGCGGTGCCACCTGATTTCCAGTACCGGGGCACACTGCCTGCCGGCCACCATTTGCGCGCCACCGCCAAGGCGTTGTGGACTGCGCGCGCATCCGCAGCACTGGTCAGCATATAGGCCACGTCCTCGCCGCGCGCGGAGCGCTCGCCCAGCTTGTGGCACCACCACAGCGCATCGGCAATGGAATAGGTGTCTTGCGGCAAATCGGGCGCAATTTTGGGCCAGTCGGGCAGCACGTCCTCGGGGTCGTCCTGGGCCAGCAGGCTCAGGCCCAGGGGGGGCTGGTTGGCAAAAGGCGATGGCCCTCCAGTTTGGGGAGCACAAAAGCCTGTGGGGCAATCTTTTTCGGATTCAGTCGACATGGGCGCCATCATGGCAAAACTGTGCAGCTTTGTGCGTCGCAGGGAATTGGTGCCCACCGCCCAGATGCTGGATTCCTGATACCCCTTTGCGGTCTTTGGTATGCCCTCCATGCTGCAAAGACCGGGATTGATTTTTCTGCAATGGATTTATGTGCAGATTTAGCGTTCAATGGGATGCGACTTCTGTGTTTTTCGCGCATTTTGCATGGTTATGCAAAATATTTATAGCAACGCAAGCAAGCGGCCTTGGACAGCACACCACAGCCTGCGTACGCTGAAAAAAGCACGCCAAGCCTTCTGTTTTCCACGGTTTGGTTGCATTACTTTTTCGAGGTATTTATGCCTGCACATGACTCTTCCGCGCATCTGATAACCCATGCTTTGCCGTCTTATCTGAACCCCGACGACGTCGGCCCCTGGGGCACCTACCTGCAGCAGGTGGACCGCGTCACACCCTATCTGGGCTCGCTGGCCCGCTGGGTCGAGACGCTCAAACGCCCAAAGCGCATCCTGATCGTGGATGTGCCCATCGAGATGGATGACGGCTCGATCGCCCACTTTGAGGGCTACCGCGTGCAGCACAACCTCAGCCGTGGCCCCGGCAAAGGCGGCGTGCGTTTTCACCAGGACGTCACGCTGTCAGAAGTGATGGCGCTGTCAGCGTGGATGTCGATCAAGAATGCCGCCGTCAACGTGCCGTACGGCGGCGCCAAGGGCGGCATTCGCGTAGATCCGCGCAAACTCTCCAAGGGTGAGCTGGAACGCCTGACCCGTCGCTACACCAGCGAGATTGGCCTGCTGATTGGCCCCACCAAGGACATCCCCGCACCCGACGTCAACACCAACGGCCAAATCATGGCCTGGATGATGGACACCTACTCCATGAACACGGGCGCCACAGCCACCGGCGTGGTCACCGGCAAGCCCGTGGATCTGGGTGGTTCGCTGGGCCGGGTTGAGGCTACGGGCCGTGGTGTGTTCACCGTGGGCGTAGAAGCGGCCAAGCTGATCGGCCTGCGGCTGGAGGGGGCGCGAATCGCCGTACAAGGCTTTGGCAATGTGGGGGGCACGGCAGGCAAATTGTTTGCCGATGCAGGCGCCAAAGTGGTGGCGGTGCAAGACCATACGGGCAGCATCTACAACGCCCAGGGTCTGGATGCCCTTGCCTTGCAGGAACATGTGCGCACCCAGGGTGGCGTGCAAGGCTTCCCCGGTGCGGAAAGCATGGAAGCGGAGGCTTTCTGGGCCGTCGACTGCGACATCCTGATTCCCGCTGCACTGGAAGGCCAGATCAACAAGGACAACGCCCAACGCATCAAGGCCAAAATGGTGATTGAAGGTGCCAACGGCCCCACCACCCCCGAAGCCGACGACATCCTGCATGACAAGGGCGTACTGGTGCTGCCCGACGTGATCGCGAATGCAGGCGGCGTGACGGTGTCGTACTTCGAATGGGTGCAGGATTTCTCCAGCTTCTTTTGGAGCGAAGATGAAATCAATGCCCGCCTGGTGCGCATCATGCAAGAGGCGTTTGCAGGGGTCTGGAAAGTCGCGCAAGAGAACAAAGTCAGTCTGCGCACCGCAACGTTCATCGTGGCGTGCCAGCGCATCTTGCATGCCCGTGAAATGCGCGGCCTGTACCCCTAAATTCTGCGCGCGGTACCCCGCGCTCCCTGCACCACACAGCGGCCATTGGGCCGCTTTGTTTTAGGTGCGCTGCTGGGCCCAGGCGTGGCGGCGCAAGGTGCGCTGCGCCAGTTGCAACACAGGGGCATCCACCATCTTGCCGCCCACCACGCACACCCCACCTTGCGCCGTTTCAATGGCTTGCACCACGGCCTGGGCATGGGCCACCTCGGCTGCGCTGGGGGCAAAGACACCGTTGGCCAGCGGCACTTGGGCTGGGTGAATGCACAGCTTGCCGCCAAAGCCCATGCGCAGGGCACGTCGGGCATCGCCTTCCATACGCGCGGCATCTTTGGTCTCCACCGTCACGCCATCCACCGGCTGGCCCATGCCTGCCCGGCGCGAAGCCATGACCAGGGCCATGCGAATTGGCAGCAGTTCGGCCTCATCGGCATCGCATTGCATGCCGGCATCCACTTGAAAATCCAGATGGCCAAACGCCAAGCGCTGCACCTGTGGCGCACGCGCCAAGGCATCTAAGGCATCGATGCCGACGACGGTCTCCACCAATGCAACCAACGCACATGCCGCACCGGCTTGCTCCGCGATCACCGCCAACTGCGCAGGCGATTCCGACTTGGGCACGACGGCGCCCGCCATGCCTTGCGCCACCAAGCGCGCCAAGGCCTGCACATCGCCGTCAAACCAAGCGGTGCCTGGCGCGTTGATGCGAACCAGCAAGCGTGCGCGCTGGGCTGCAGACAGCGTCTGTACCGCGGCTACCAGAGCCTCGCGGGCCTGGGCTTTATCGGCAGGGGCAACCGCATCCTCCCAATCCGCAATCACCATGTCCGCCTGACTGGCCAAAGCCTTGTGCAGACGCTCGGGCTGCGTGGCAGGAACAAACAAAAACGTGCAGGCGTTGCGCAACAAATCAGACATGGCAAAAGCATTCAACCCCAAGCTCAGGCTTGCGGCAGGTATTCAGAAATTTCGATCAAATTCAGATCCGGGTCACGCACATACACGGAACGAATCGCGCCCTGTGCGCCGGTACGCAGCACAGGGCCACATTCAATCTCAACGCCATGCTGTGCCAAATGTGCCTGTACCTGCTCCAGCGGCAAGCTGGCAATCAGGCACAGATCCAGTGCACCGGGTGTGGGGTGCTGGGCCTTGGGTTCAAACTCTCGCCCTGCAAGATGCAGGTTGATTTTTTGCGCCCCAAACACGAAGGCCTTGCGGCCTTCCCCAAAGGTTTCCAGGCGCATGCCCAGCACCTGCACATAAAAGCGCACGCAGGCAGCTTCATGGCGGGTGGTCAGCACCAGATGGTCAAGGTGATCAATCATGGAAGTGGTGTTGGCAAGGTGCTGGAAACAGGTCTCCAGCACCTTGGGTAAATCCATTACTCCGCCGTCACACCGGTTTCTTTGATGACCTTGCCCCAGCGTGCCACCTCAGCCTCCAGGTGCTTGCGCAGGCCTTCTGGGGTGGCTTTTTCTGGGGAGACCAAGTCCGAGCTCAGGTCTGCAATGCGGGCCTTCACGGTGTCATCTTTCAGCGCCACATTCAGTGCCTTGTTGATCTTGTCGATCACTTCCTTGGGCGTACCCTTGGGCGCATACATGCCGTGCCAGACCTTCACGTCAAAGCCTTTGAGGCCTTGCTCATTCAGCGTCGGGATATTGGGCAGCGAGGACAGGCGCTCTGGGGTGGTCACGCCGAACACCTTGGCACGCTTGCCGTCCTTGATCACAGGCACGGTTTGCGTGGTCTGGTCGCACAGCAGATCCACCTGACCGCCCATCAAGTCATTCATGGCCGGGCCAGCGCCCTTGTACGGTACGGTGGTCAGGTTCACGCCCAGCTGGTGCATCAGCAACATGCCGCACAGCTGCGATACCGCGCCAATACCCGCGTTGGCCAGCGACACCTTGTCCTGGTTTTTCTTGACGTAGTCCTGCAGCTCCTGGAAGTTGTTCGCAGGGAAGTCCTTGCGCGACAGCAGCGTCATGGGCACATCCAGCACCTGGCCGATGTACTCAAAATCTTTGAGCGGGTCGTAAGGCAGCTTTTTGTACAGCGCTGGCGCAGTGGCCATGCCCATGTGGTGGATCAGGATGGTGTAGCCGTCGTTCTTGGACTTGGCCACGCGGGTCGGTGCAATCGTACCCCCTGCACCCACGGTGTTTTCCACCAGCACGCTCTGGCCCAGGCTTTGGCCCATGGGCACCGCCAGCAGGCGCGCCACCACGTCGGTGGGGCCACCGGCGCTGTAGGGCACCACCAAGGTGATGGGCTTGTCGGGCCAGTTGCTGGCCAGTGCACTGCCCATGCCGCAGGCAAGGACGGCACCGGCTGCGCAAGCTTGCAATGCCCAGCGGCGCGTAGAGCGATGGGATGAATGGGTCATGGTGGTCTCCTAGGTAGACATGGGACGGGCGTTTTCAGGGCGCCTCTACTCCCGGGGGAAACACATACCAATGGCCCCCGCCATCGGCATGCACATAAGGTGGGGGGAACAGCTTGTCAGGCCAGCAATCCGGTCACACGCGGCCACAGGGCCACTTGCCACAGCCGGGCCACGGCATGGCGTGCTTGCTCGGCGGGCACCTGGCTGCCATAGGCCGCCAGGCGCAAGGCCTTGTCGGTGATCTCCTGGCGGCTCAAGGTGTTGCCGGGGTCGCCCTTGGGCTCATCCACCCGGCCATGCAGCGTGCGGCCATCGCTCGTTTGTACGGTGACTTTGCCAATCCAGCGTTGGGGATAAGCCGTATCGACTTCGGTATCCAGCACCATCTGCACCTTTTCGCGCACTGCCACGGTTTCGGGCGACTGAAAGTGCGCGTCAAATTCATGGAGGCCCGCAAACCCAAAGCGGGCGGCCAGCCCCAGCACGGTGCCCATGGAGAATTTGCTCTGGTGCACGGTGCTGGGGTTCACCACGGGGCCCAGCACGTCGATGGCGCCCTGGTGCACATGGCAGGTCACTTGGGCAATGTCTGCGGGCTGCAAATTGTTTTGCTGCATCACTTGCAGCAGCGCATCGGCTGCGGGGTGGGTGTGGCGGCAAGACGCATGCCACTTAAAACTCGTCTCGGCCGTGGCCCAGCGGGTACCCAGACCCTCGGTGAGTTTGGCGGGGTTGGCATCGGTACTCATGCCCGCAGCCAGGCCCTGCGGGCCGGTGAAGATGTCTTGCGCACCGGTAAAACCATCTTTGGCCAGGTACGCGGCCATCAAGCCTGCTGCTGCGGCGTGCGCGGTGTGCAGCTGCTTGCTGTCGGCGGCGGTGCGCAAAAACTCCCACAGGCCTGCAGCCTGCGTACCTGCCGAGCCCAGCGCATGCTGCATTTGCGCGGGCGTCAGGCCCAGCAAATGGCCCACCGCTGCGGCGGCAGCCAGCGTGCCTGCGGTGCCGGTGGTGTGGAAGATGCGGTAGTGGCTGCGGCCCAAGAACTCGCCCACGCGGATGCCGACTTCATAGCCCGCCACGCAGGCGGCCATGAGTTGCGCGCCGGAGGCGCCAATGCTTTGTGCCACGGCCACCGCCGGGGGGAAAACCACCGCCGCCGGGTGGAACACCGAGCCGTTGTGCACATCGTCTTGCTCGGCCACGTGCGAAGCTGCCGCATTGGCCAGGGCCGCCATCATGGGCGAGGTGGTGGTGCGTTGACCGATCACTTCACAAGGGCCGCTGGCTGGGCCTTGCGACAGCGCAAAGCGCGTGATGCTTTGCACCGGGCGGGCACTTTGGCCCGCCAACACGGAACCAAACCAGTCCACCCACAGGTCTTCGGTTTTGCGCTGCACGGCCTCGGGCACATCGCCCCACTTCAGCGTGGCGGCGAACTGTGCCAAGGGGTGCACAGCGACTTGATTTTCTTGCTTCATTTTTGCCTCCAAGGCAGTTAGCACTTGCGCTAGCTGCTATTTATTTATGCGTTCACAGCGGCGATTTGCTCGGTGCTCCAGCCCAGCTCGGCCAGGATGCTGGCGTTGTGCTGGCCCACGGCGGGCACGGCTTCCATGCGGTAGTCAAACGCGCTGTTCACGCCGGGCGGCAGCAGGGCCGGCACCTCGCCCACGGGCGTGCCCACGGTGCGCCAGCGCTGGCGCGCTTGCAGCTGCGGGTGCTGCCACAGATCGGCCATCTCATTAACGCGGGCGTTGGCAATACCGGCGGCTTCCAAGCGCTCCACCACTTGCGCGGCAGTCAGTGCGGCAAAGGTCTGCAGGATCAGCGCCTGCAAGGCCTCGCGGTGGGCGTTGCGCTGGGCGTTGGAACAAAAGCGTGCGTCAGTGGCCACTGCGGGCTGCTGCAGCACGGTGTCGCAAAACGCTTTCCATTCGCGCTCGTTTTGCAGGCCCAGCATCACGGTCTTGCCATCGCCCGCTTGGAAAGGGCCGTAGGGGTAGATGCTGGCGTGGCTGGCACCGGTGCGCGGTGGCGGGGGCGCGCCGTCGTAGGCGTAGTACAGGGGGTAGCCCATCCACTCGCCCATGGCCTCCAGCATCGATACATCAATGTGACTGCCTTCGCCCGTCTTGCCGCGCAGCAGCAGGGCCGAGAGGATGTTGGTGTAGGCGTACATGCCCGCCGCAATATCGGCCACCGAGATGCCGGATTTGCTGGGCGTCTCCGGCGTGCCGGTGACCGACAGGAAGCCGGCCTCGCTCTGGATCAGCAGGTCGTAGGCCTTCTTGTCGCGGTAGGGGCCATCGGCGCCATAGCCGCTGATGTCGCATACGATGAGCTTGGGGTTGTGCGCCTTCAGGGCCGCGTACGACAGGCCCATGCGCGCGGCCGCGCCGGGCGCCAGGTTCTGCACCAGCACGTCGGCGGTCTTCAGCAGCTCCATCAGCGCCTGCTTGGCCTGGGGCTGCTTCACATCCAGCGCCAGGCTTTCCTTGCTGCGGTTGATCCAGGTGAAGTGCGAGGACTGGCCCTGCACCCGCTGGTCATAGCCGCGCGCAAAGTCGCCGCTGCCAGGCCGCTCCACCTTGATGACGCGCGCCCCCAAATCGGCCAGCTGGCGCGTGCAAAACGGTGCGGCCACCGCGTGTTCCAAAGAGACGACGGTGATCCCATCAAGAGGTCGGATGGCTTGCTTGGTCATCTTGTTGATCCATGGCATTGACTGGCGGCACGGCCCAGCTCAGAGACAGCGAGCCAGGGCCGCCCCGCAGCGAGGCTGTCGTCCCCCTGCCCGCAGCGCACGGCGATGCGAGAGCGGGGGGAAGGCGCGCAGCGACTCAGGGGGGTGTTCATGTCAGAAAGAACGGGGCAGGCCCAACAGGTGCTCGGCCACGTAGGAATAGATCAGGTTGGTCGAGATCGGCGCCACCTGGTACAGGCGTGTCTCGCGGAATTTGCGTTCCACGTCGTACTCGCAGGCAAAGCCGAAGCCGCCGTGGAACTGCAGGCAGACGTTGGCCGCTTCCCAGCTGGCCTTGGCCGCCAGGTACTTGGCCATGTTGGCCTGGGCGCCCATGGCTTCGTGCCGGTCGAACAGCTCGCAGGCCTTCCAGCGCATCAGGTTGGCGGCTTCCAGCTCGATGAAGCTCTCGGCAATCGGGAACTGCACGCCCTGGTTCTGGCCGATGGGGCGGCCAAACACGTTGCGGTCCTTGACGTAGTTGGTCACGCGGTCCATGAACCAGTAGCCGTCGCCAATGCATTCGGCGGCAATCAGCGTGCGCTCGGCGTTCAGGCCGTCCAGGATGTACTTGAAGCCCTTGCCTTCTTCGCCAATCAGGTTCTCGGCGGGGATTTCCAGGTCTTCAAAGAACAGCTCGTTGGTCTCGTGGTTGACCATGTTCGGAATCGGGCGCACGGTCATGCCCTTCTTTTCCGCTTCGCGCAAATCGACCATGAAGATCGACATGCCCTCGCTCTTCTTGGTCACCTCGGCCAGCGGCGTGGTCCGGGCCAAGAGAATCATGAAGTCGCTGTGCTGGATGCGGCTGATCCACACCTTTTGGCCGTTGATGACGTACTTGTCACCCTTTTTGACGGCGCTGGTCTTGATCTTGGTGGTGTCGGTGCCCGTGGTGGGCTCGGTCACGCCCATGGACTGCAGGCGCCATTCGCCCGAGGCAATTTTGGGCAGGTACTTGTCTTTTTGCGCCTTGGAGCCGTGGCGCAGCAGCGTGCCCATGTTGTACATCTGGCCGTGGCAAGCGCCCGAGTTGCCGCCGCAGCGGTTGATCTCTTCCATGATGACCGAGGCCTCGGTCAGCCCCAGGCCCGAGCCGCCGTATTCCTGCGGAATCAGCGCCGCCATCCAGCCCGCTTCGGTCAGCGCATTCACAAACTGTTCGGGGTAGGCTCGCGCTTCGTCCACCTTGCGAAAGTACTCATCCGGAAACGCCGCGCACAGGTCACGGATCGCGTCGCGGATTTCGTGGTGGTTGTTCGATTGGGTCAACTCGATCATGGTGTGTCTCTTTATGGCTTTTTGGGCCTCTAGCGCTCATGCAGCAAGCGCTAGCAGCTCTCGTTTTTGGTGGTTTACGCCAGCGTGGCAGTGGCTTGCATAGTCAGCCAACCTTCATGGTCTTGCGCCCACAGCTCGATGGTTTTGCCATCGGCTGAGGGCTTGCCATGCACGCTGAAGCTGTGCAAATCAAACGTAGGGCGTACCGCTTTAAAGGCAAAACTTTGCAACTGTGCGTGTGGCAAGCTGCGGCGCAGCAGATCGACCAGCAGCGTGGCAATCAGTGGGCCGTGCACGATCAGACCCGGGTAGCCTTCGATTTCGGTGACGTACTTGCGGTCGTAATGGATGCGGTGGCCGTTGAAGGTCAGCGCGGAGTAACGGAACAGCAGCACGTCATCCGGCGTAATCACCCGCGACCATTGCTGCTGACCCGCCAGTGGAGGTGTTTGGGGGGCTGGCGCTGCCTCCCCGGGCTGGGCCGCAGCGCGGTAGACGATGTCGTGCTCTTCCGTCAGGCACAGGCCATCGGCATTGCCAAAGCGGTGTTCCACCTGCACAAACAGCAACTCTCCCGTGCGCCCCACCTTGTGCGTGACGGACTGGATGGTGGAGACGCGCTCCACATCCTGGCCGACTTGCAGCGGGTTGTTCCATTCCCAGCGCAGGCGGCCACCGGCCCACATGCGGCGCGGCAGGGGCACGGGCGGCAGAAAACCGCCGCGCTGGGGGTGGCCGTCCGGGCCCAGCTCGCTTTGGCGGGCGTGCGGCAAAAAGTACAGCCAGTGCCACAGCGGCGGCACGGTGCTGCCCGCCGCCACGGGGGCGTCATCGCGGTCTAAGGTGGCAGACAGTGCACGCAGGGGCGCAGCCGTGATGGTGTCGGGCGTGGTCTCGCTGCGGCCTTGCCATGTTTGCAGGTGTGCCAGTTGGGTGGCATCAATTTGGGGAATCGTGCTCTCGGTCATAACCAATCCATGCTTTGCTTTAGGTGTCGCCCGTGGCTTCTGGCGATCAGTTGCAATGCATCTTGGCGCTCGAAAAAGCTTTCTACAATCACAGCTTTTGCAAGCAAGCCTTCGATTTTTCAAAAGGCTTACCCACCTCCGTAGAAACCCGAACGCCCCATGAAACTCGAATTGAAAGACTTTTTGCTCTTTGTCCAGGTCGCCAAAACCGGCAGTTTGACGCGGGCTGCAGAGCAATGCTTTCTGTCGCTGGCAGCCACCAGCGCCCGCATCAAGGCCATGGAAGAGGAAGCGGGCATGCCTTTGCTGATTCGAGAGGCTCGGGGCGTGCGCCTGACGCCACCGGGCGAGGCTTTTTTGTTCCACGCCCGGGCCATGCTGCAGCAGGCGCAGCAGCTAGAGGCCGACTTGCAGGAGTACGGCGCGGGCCTGCGCGGCCACGTGCGCGTGTTTGCCAACACCACGGCGGTGACCGAGTTTTTGCCGGACATTCTGGCGGCCTACCTGATGGAGCACCCGCACATCAGCGTGGATTTGCAAGAGCGTCCGAATGCGGTGATTGCTTCGGACATCCGCGAAGGCCGGGCCGATCTGGGCATCATCGCGGGCGAGGTGGATACGCACAGCCTCACCAGCCTGCACTTCAGCACCGACCGCCTGGTGCTGGTCGCCCCCAACGAGGCGCGCTGGCAGTCCGTGGCCTCCCTGAACTTTGCGCACGTGCTGCACGAGCGCTTTGTCGGCATGCACCGCGACAGCACCTTGCAAACTTTTCTGAGCCAGATTGCCCTGCAACTGGGGCACACGCTGAAGCTGCGCATTCAGGTGTCGAACTACGATGCCATGTGCCGCATGGTGGCCGCAGGCGTGGGCATTGCCGTGGTGCCTGAAAGCGCGGCACAGCGCAGCAGCAGCTTGGCGCAGCTGCGCCAGATTGCGCTCAGCGATGCCTGGGCCGTGCGCCCGCGCTACATGCTGGTGCGCGAAGCGGCGCCCTTGGCCAGCCATGTACAAGCCTTGATGCAGGCAGTGCAGCGCTACCACCAGCGCTGAGGTGCGCGCCGCCGCGTTGCAGGCTCACCAACTCACAAACGGCCAGCGCGCTGGGCGCGGTCTACCGACCACAGGTAGTTCATCTCGGCACAAAACGGCTGGGCACAAATGGCGCGGCCCTGGTACTGGCAGCCTGCGCGGTTGCAGAAGTTCTGGTTGTGCTCGTTGGCATTCTTGGACTGTTTTTTGCCGTTTTCGTCGGCCTGCGCCTGCGCCATCATCAGCCACGGATCGGTGGCCTTGTTGTGCAGCATGGCTTGCACCTCCTGCGGCAGCATGTGCGCGGGCAGGTAGACCGAGGCAGCCTGTGCGCTTTGCACCGCCTGCGCCAGGGGCTGAAACTCCAGCGCCAGCACCGCGCTGGTGCGCATGGCCTGGGCTGCGGCTGCGGCGGGCGAACCCGGCAGCACCTGGGGCTGCATCACCAGCCCGATGCTGCCGTTTTGCAACTGCTGCACGCTGCCTGCAAACGGCAGTTGCAGCATGCCACCGGGGCTGCCGCTGGCAAAGCCCGTGGCAAACGGCCCGGGCGGGGCTGCAAAACCCAGCGGGCTGGCCTGCGCTGCGCCCGCCCCTGCAGGCAGCGCCGCACCCAATGCCGATTGGGCCTGCGCCCAGGCCACCGGCACACGCAAGGTCAAGGTAAAGCTGCGCTCGCCATCACTGCCCTGCACCACGCCCTGCTGCACCAGCCAGTTTTGCAACGTGGGCAAGGTGATGCTGGCCTTGTCTGCCGCTGCGGCCAGGGCAGCTTGCGGGGTGCTGGCCACCAGGGCCGGTGGCAAATCACCGGCGGCGGCCGCTTGGCCTGCCAGCTGCAAGACGGCATTCGTCAAGGCCGTGGGCCACGCTTGGGCGCTGACCAATTGCTGCGGCAGGGGCTGGGCCGCCGTGGCCTGCTGCAGCAATTGGCTTAAAAAAGCTTGCAACTGCGGGCTGACACCCGCCGTGGGCCAGTTGGCAGGCAAGGTGGCATTCCCCGATTGGATGTGGTTGACCAAATTGGCCACCAGCTGGTTGAACGCCTCCATCTTCACCACCTGCTGGGCTTGCGGCGACAAGTTCACGCTGCTAGACAGCGCCGCTTGCGCCGCCGCCACAATCTGGGCCACCTGCGCGGCGCTGGCCGTGCCGCTGGTGGGTGCCACAGACGCAGCCGCGGGCACCGGTGCGGCGGCCTGCGTAGCTGCAGTGCTGGTGCTTGGCGGGGTGGGTTCGCTGGCGGTACGGGCACTGCTGCTGGGTGGCGTGGGCACCAGCGTGGGGGCGGAGGATGCTGCCGGCGTGCCGTTGCCTTGGCTGGCCGTCTGGGCCGCTGCCGCAAAGCTGGGGCTCTGGGCCTGCGGGTTGCTGCCCGCATGCACGGCTGCACCCTCCGGGGCGCTGGGCACGGCGGGCGTAATCGGCAGGGCAGAAGAAGGCGGGATGGCAGAAGTCACGTGCCGACTGTAGAGCAAAAACAGCGCCGCCCGCCAACCTCACCACGGCTTCAGATTACGTATTTTGATAGCTTCCTGCGCTTGTCACACAAGCGTTACAGCGCTATTTCTTACAAATTTCCTTGCGGCTTTATGCGCGAGCCCGCAGTTGCTGCACAAACAAACCAGCCGCCAGCCCCAGCGGCCGCTCCTTGGACCAGACCCAGTCCACAAACAGTTTGCTGCCATTGCTGAGGTTGTTGAACGGAATGCGCAGCAACTCACCGCTGAGGATGTGGGGTTCCACCAGACTGAGCGGCAACCAGCCCCAGCACAGCCCGGCGGCAATCAAAGCCCGCGCTGCGCCGTGGCTGTCTGCGCGCCACAGGTGGTGCGAGAAGACAAAGCGGGTGTCGGTCAAGGCCGGGTCGCGGCTGGCCACCAGCACCTGCCGCACCGCGGCCAGCTGGGCCATATCGATGGTGTGGGCCACGCCCGCCTCCCAGTGCGCGCACAAAGGGTGGCGCGGTGACATGACCGCCACCAGCGTTTCATGGCCTTGCTCCTGAAAGTCCTCGCGGGCGTCGATGCTGGGGCGCTCAAACACCAGCGCCAGCTGGGCACGGCCCGCGTGCAGCAGCTTCAGGGCATCGTCTTGCGGGGCGGCCAGCACCTCCACCACCAAGGCAGGAAATTGCGCCACCACGGGGCGCAAGGCTTCGGCCCAGTCGCTGGCCAGCAGCTCAGGGGCAATCGCCAGCGTCAGGCGTTGCTCCAGCCCGGCGTGCAGTGCCAGCGCCTGCTGGTTGAGCTGCTGCAGCTGCTGCGCCAGCAAGCGGGCTTGCGGCTCCAGCGCCTGGGCCGCCGCCGTCGGCGTGGGCTCGCGCCCGGTGCGGTCGAACAGTTGCAGGCCCAGCTCCGCCTCCAGCTGCCCAATCGCCATGCTGACGGCCGAAGGCACCTTGCCCAGCTTGCGCGCAGCGGCAGAAAAAGAGCCGGTATCGAGCACGGCCAAAAACAGCGGGACTTGTTCCAAAGGAAAGGGCATGGTGCACAATCTATCAAAAAAACTGAAAGAACCTAACTTTCACCGTCAATTTTTCACACATAAACTGCGGCCACTTATGTCAGTAGCAACACCCCAAGCCGTCGGCCTGCAAGGCCCCCTGCGCCGCGTCGTTTTTGTCGGCCTGTATGAATTCATCGCCATCGTCGTCTCCAGCCTGATTTTTATGGCGGTGGGGCAAGAGGCGGGCTCCTCCGGGGTGATGGCCGTGGCGGCCTCCACCATCGCGATTTGCTGGAACATCACTTTCAACTGGCTGTTTGAAAAGTGGGAGCTGCGCCAGACCCGCAAAGGCCGCTCGCTGCTGCGCCGCATCGCGCACGCCATCGGCTTTGAAGGCGGTATTGCCGCCATGCTGATCCCGCTGATGGCCTGGTGGTTCGGCATTTCGCTGTGGGAAGCCACGGTGATGGAGGCAGGCTTGCTGGTGTTTTTCTTTCTCTACACCTTTGTTTTCAACTGGTGTTTTGACCGTTTCTTTGGTCTGCCTGCCTCTGCGCAGGCCCTGCCCGCCACCGCTGCCGCTTAAAACCATAGCTGCCAGCACTTGCCAGATATGCGCTAGCGGCCAATTTGGCAACAATTCCTCGGCCTGCGCCCCTGCCGTGTACCGGCATCACCCATGCAGGCTGCGACGCGGGGGCAGGCGCTTTAGAATTGCGGGTTTCGCCCCAAGGAGCGCTGCAGCAGCGCGCGCGTCGCATGGACCGCGCTGTCAGGCTTGGGGCCAGCGGCTGTTGTGCAGCAGCCGCCCCTGCAACGGCGTTCACCTGTTCCCACGATTGATTGAGTTTTTTCACACAGGTGAGTGCGATGACCGTTGCTGCAGCCCCCCATTCGATTCCCCCCATGCGCCTGTCGGGCCTGGAGCCCGTGTTCATTGGCAAAGACACGCTGTTCGTCAACGTGGGCGAGCGCACCAACGTCACCGGCTCCAAAGCCTTTGCGCGCCTGATCCTGAACGAGCAATACGAAGAAGCCCTGGCCGTGGCGCGCCAGCAGGTGGAAAACGGCGCGCAGATCATTGACGTGAACATGGACGAGGCCATGCTCGACAGCAAGGCCGCGATGGTGAAGTTCCTGAACCTGATGGCGTCGGAGCCCGATATCGCTCGCGTGCCGGTGATGGTGGACAGCTCCAAGTGGGAGGTGATCGAAGCCGGTCTGCGCTGCCTGCAAGGCAAGGGCATCGTGAACTCCATCTCCATGAAAGAAGGCGTGGAAGAGTTCAAGGCCCATGCCAAACTCGTCAAGCGCTACGGCGCAGCCGCCGTGGTGATGGCGTTTGACGAAAAAGGCCAGGCCGACACGTTCGAGCGCAAGATTGAGATCTGCGAGCGCGCCTACCGCATCTTGGTGGATGAAGTGGGCTTTCCCCCCGAGGACATCATCTTCGACCCCAACATCTTCGCCGTGGCCACCGGCATTGAAGAGCACAACAACTACGGAGTCGATTTCATCAACGCCGTGCGCTGGATCAAGCAGAACCTGCCCGGCGCCAAGGTCTCGGGCGGCGTCTCTAACGTGAGCTTCTCCTTCCGTGGCAATGACCCCGTGCGCGAAGCGATTCACACCGTGTTCCTCTACCACGCGATTGCCGCGGGCATGGACATGGGCATCGTCAACGCAGGCATGGTGGGCGTGTACGACGACCTGGAGCCCACGCTGCGCGAGCGCGTGGAAGACGTGGTGCTCAACCGCCGCCCCGACGCCGCCGAGCGCCTGCTGGAAATTGCCGACCAGGCCAAGGGCAACGCCAAAGACGACAGCAAAAAGCTGGAGTGGCGCGGCACGCCCGAGCACCCCAAGACCGTCAACGAGCGCCTGTCACACGCGCTGGTGCATGGCATCACCGACTTCATCACCGAAGACACGGAAGAGGCCTACCAGGCCATCGTGGTCAAGGGTGGCGGCCGCCCGCTGCACGTGATCGAAGGCCCGTTGATGGACGGCATGAACGTGGTGGGCGACCTGTTTGGCGCGGGCAAGATGTTCCTGCCCCAGGTGGTCAAATCCGCCCGCGTGATGAAGCAGGCCGTGGCCCACCTGGTGCCTTACATCGAGGAAGAAAAGCGCCAGCAAGAAGCCGCCGGTCTGGATGTGACCAGCAAGGGCAAGATCGTCATCGCCACCGTCAAGGGCGACGTGCACGACATTGGCAAAAACATCGTCACCGTGGTCTTGCAGTGCAACAACTTTGAAGTCATCAACATGGGCGTGATGGTGCCCTGCCATGAAATTCTGGCGCGCGCCAAGGCCGAAGGGGCCGACATCATCGGCCTGTCGGGCCTGATTACGCCCAGCCTGGAAGAGATGCAGTACGTCGCGGGCGAAATGCACAAGGACGATTACTTCCGCGTCAAAAAGATTCCGCTGCTGATTGGCGGCGCCACCTGCTCGCGCGTGCATACCGCCGTGAAGATTGCGCCCAAGTACGAAGGCCCCGTGGTCTATGTGCCCGATGCCTCGCGCTCGGTCAGCGTGGCGCAAAGCTTGCTGGGTGAAGGCAAAGACCACTACGTGACCGAGTTGAACGCCGACTACGACAAGGTGCGCACCCAGCACGCCAACAAGAAGAAAACCCCGCTGTGGTCCCTGGCCCAGGCGCGCGCCAATGCAGCCGTGGTGCACCATGCCCCGGTCACGCCGCGTGTGCTGGGCCGCCGTGTGTTCAAGAACTTTGACTTGGCCGAAATTGCCCAGTACATCGACTGGGGCCCGTTCTTCCAGACCTGGGACTTGGCCGGCCCTTACCCCGCCATCCTCGACGATGAAATCGTGGGCGTGGAAGCGCGCAAGGTGCTGGCCGATGCGCAGGCCATGCTCAAGAAAATCATTGAAGGCCGCTGGCTGCAAGCCAACGGCGTGATGGGCATCTTCCCCGCCAACCGCGTGGGCGATGACATCGTGTTCTACACCGACGAATCGCGCACCGAAGTGCTGACCACCTGGTACGGCATGCGCCAGCAAACCGAAAAGCAGGCGGTCGATGGCGTGCTGCGCCCCAGCCGTTGCCTGAGCGACTTTGTGGCCCCCAAGGAATCAGGCATCCACGACTACGCCGGTCTGTTTGCCGTGACCGCAGGTATTGGCGCTGAGAAGAAAGACAAGGAATTTGAAGCCGCGCTGGACGACTACAGCGGCATCATGTTCAAGGCCCTGGCCGACCGCCTGGCCGAAGCCTTTGCCGAATGCCTGCACCAGCGCGTGCGCAAAGACCTGTGGGGCTACGCCGCCGATGAGAACCTCAGCAATGAAGAACTCATCAAAGAGCAGTACCAGGGCATTCGCCCCGCGCCCGGCTACCCGGCATGCCCCGATCACACCGCCAAGATCGACCTGTTCAAGGCGCTGGCCGCCGACGAAATCGGCATGACCTTGACAGAAAGCCTGGCGATGAACCCCGCGTCCAGCGTCAGCGGCTACTACATCGGCAACCCCGAGGCCGTGTACTTCAATGTGGGCCAGATTGGTGAAGACCAGCTGGCCGATATGGCCGAGCGCCGTGGCATGGATGTCGAGGAACTGCGCCGCTTCTTGGCACCGAATTTGGGTTGATTTTGCCCAGACGTCAAAAAGGCCGCTAACGCGGCCTTTTTATTGTTCTGGTCCTCATTTGTGAATGATGAAGACACTTACGGCTATTTGCTTTTCGCCTTTTGAATGCGTGCCTTCGAGATCTTTAAGTCCTTCTGGATTAGTGATGTGGTGCTCTGGGTCGTACACAACACACCAAAGCTTTTTCGCTCCAGGATGTACTTGGTAATGACCAATATCAAGAGCTAGCTCATCACCTACATTTTTCGCATGATTTCTGTCTCGAACGCATTTTGTTTCTATCACCAGTTCATGTGCCGGTAGAAAAAAATCCATGCGTGTACTTTTGCCAGCGTAGCTAGGCGTGTATTCCTCAGGACGAATATCTTGAACCCATGGCCTTAGAAGCGCATGCAACAAATCCTGCACATCGTATTCATTAACGAAGTGAAGTGTTTCAGCACCCTTTCTTCGATATGTAAGGGTATGCATTGCCCGTCTCAGGCCCTGAATCGTTACTTGAATTACTTCGTCTACTGTTTGAGGGGTGGCGGGGATTAAACGTGCAGAAATTTGTCCAGAGTCCTCATCTGCTTGGATCTGCCCAATTGGAATCACTCTCCCATGACGGTAATACCGTAACCCGTCTTCCTGAAGAATTGAATTGATTCGCTCTTTGTTGGCGCGCCAACGTTGTTCGTCTTCCAAGACTTGAGGAGGGCTGTCCATAAACTCTTCAAGAACATTGCCAAGAACTTGCAGACTATCAATAGAGGGGTCTTGCCCTGCTCGAAAAAGCCATTCTTTCCATTTCGAATGATGTGCAAGCGCAGGCGGGTCGCCTGGAGCTCCTGAAGCAATAAACAGTGCATTTAATGCATCATGACCATCTGTAGTGGAAAGCACATCTCCAACAACTTTGCACAGTGATCTTGAGAGTCGAAAATTCATCATTGATTTCTGTGTGGTTGTGTTACTGGCTGACCACCGGATAGCAAGCAGCACCCCACAACGCTTCCGGATGGGCCATCATGATCTCCACCACTACAGGCACGATCTGGCCCATGAGGTTAGCGCAGTCCTGCACCTGGGCACGGTTGATCTGGCTGTTCCACGTGGCGCCGCCGTGCATCAGTTGGTTGCGCAAGGTGTAGATGCGCTGAAACACCAGCGCCAGCAGTTCGGGCGTGTGACCTTGTGCCAGCAAGATGGCGGCTTTGCGCTTGCCAGCGGCTTGGCGGGTTTGCCACGTGGCTTCGTCGATCTCGCCGCGCTGGAAGCTCCAGAACGATTCAAAGACGTAGGGGTTGTCGAGCAGCACACGGATGGGGCCGCTAAAAGTGTTCCACACCAAATCATCCAGTTGCTTGGCGCTGTCTAAGCCGTGTAACTTGCGCAAGAACGCGGTGAAGCTCTCTTGTTCACTCAGGCGCAGAGTGGCGGGAATTTCTTGCGCGTAGGCGGCGTTGAACGCAATCCACAAAAAGATAAAGCGCGCGTCCGGATCGTGATCGGGCTCGCACACGCTGGCGCGCTGCAGCCAACTGAGTGCGCGGTGAATGCGCAGGTTCAGCGCATCAGGCATGCCTTCGCGTGTGGCACGGTGGCGTTTTTTGAGTTCAGCGTGAATGGCCTGCATCTGTCTCCCCCAGCTTCTTATGAACTGGCGGGAGCTTAGAGGCAGATGGTGTGGGCGCGCAATGACTTCGCGCACCTTGGATCTTGAGTGCCAGCATTCACCTGCGGAAAGCACCTAGCAGTTACTCCAAGCCACGGGTGCGGCAGCAAGCGGGGAAAGGCGCCGGAGCTTGCCAGGGGATGCGCGGTTGCCCAGGTTTTCAGCACCTGTGCATCGGGCAACCCCAAGCCCCCCCTGTGCAGTCTTGGCGCATCTGCCCACAAGGTGAAGGCGCGCACTCAAAAAAGAGCAACCAGCGCTTGATACATAAGCGCTAGCGGCCATTTTTAACTTTAATTGGACAGCTCGACCGGGCGGATGTCGATATTGCCGTATTCATCGTGGCGCCCGGTGCTGGCCAGCACATGGTCACCGTGCTGGTCTTCAATCAGGTAGTACACCGGGTTTTGCGGGTCTTTGCGCACCTTGAGCTGTACTTCATACATGCGCTTGCCACTGATGATGACGCCGTTGGCCTCGGGCTGGTGCGGCGGAAAAATCAAGCAGGTGTGGCCCGAGAGCTGGCCTTGTGCACATTGCGAGGTGCCATAGAGTTTGGCGGGCTTGCCCAGATAGTTGATATCAATGCCGGGCGGGAACATGAGCGTGTCGTCCAGCGGAGATTCATCAAAACAGCCTGTCAAAACAACTGTGGCGGCCAAAGCCGCCAAGTAGGGAAATCGCATGAGCTTCTTCTCTGGGCAAGCCGGGTACACCTGCGCCAAGGCAGGTGGGCACCCGATGGGGCGTGACAGCGCACGCAGAAGCTCCACAGTTTATCAATTGTTACCAATTGATATTTAATGTACGAAAAAGTTTTTCGCCTCTGCTTTGATGCAGGTCGCCACCTCTTGCCAGACTGGGCACAACCCCTAGTTCACAGGTTCGCTGGTTTTGCGCAAGCGGTACATGTGGCTGGGCTTCAAGGCAGCGCCTGTGGCGCGTTCGCGCATTTCGATCCAGCCTTCGGCGACAAAAAATTTATAGGCCACAGGCTCTTGGGCGGAGCGGCGCAGGCTGATCAAGCTGCCACCGACAGGGTCAAAGCTGAAAGGGCCCGTATAGGAGGGCACCACCGTGCGGCTGAGGTCACCGCCCACGCGGCGCTCGCGCACCACGGCAGTTTTGTCATCGCGCAGTTGCACGCTGATGGCGATTCCTCCGCCATCACAGCCATCGCAGGGCAGCAGCGCCTGGTAGGTGCCGTGCCAGTCCAGCATGGTCTCGGGGGTATCGCCCTGCAGCGCTTGCTGGCCCTGCTCATGCATACGTGGTGGAGGGGCATCCACCGTCACGGGTTTGCTGACACAGCCCAGCAGCCAGAAACTGGCACACAGGGTAAGCAGGCAAGGCCCCAGAGAACGATGGTTGTAGACTGTTTTTTGCATAAATAGCTGGCTGGATAGCGTCAATCAATTCACGATGGATGCTAGAGCGTGTGCCCTGCCTGCCAATCCCACAGGGCAGCGAATGCATGTAAGCCATCTCCCACAAACTGTGTTGAAAGACTTTTGACCATGCCTCAAGCAACACGCGGCTATGCCGCCACTTCACCCACCAGCCCGCTGGGCTTGTTTCACTTTGTGCGCCGCGATCCACGCGACAACGATGTGGTGATTGATGTGCTCTACAGCGGCGTCTGCCACTCCGATCTGCACACCGTGCGCAATGACTGGGGCGGTACCGTTTACCCCACCGTCCCCGGCCATGAAATTGTGGGCCGCGTCACGGCCATCGGCAGTGCGGTCACGCGCTTTCAAGTGGGCGACACCGTGGGCGTGGGCTGCATGGTCGACAGCTGCCAGCACTGCGGAGCGTGCGCCAAAGGCTGGGAGCAATACTGCGAAAAAGGTATGACGGGCACCTACAACAGCACCGACCGCGTGGATGGCAGCGCCACGCAAGGCGGCTACTCCGAGCACATTGTGGTGCGCCAGGAATTTGTCTTAAAAATTCCGCAGACCCTTGATTTGAAGGCCGCAGCCCCGCTGCTGTGCGCAGGCATTACCACCTGGTCGCCGCTGCGCCACTGGAAGGTTGGCCCGGGCAGCAAAGTGGCCGTCGTAGGGCTGGGCGGCCTGGGGCATATGGCACTCAAACTGGCCAAGGCGCTGGGCGCGCAAGTGACCTTGTTCAGCCGCTCAGCGGGCAAAGAGGCAGATGCCCAGCGCTTGGGCGCAGACCGTGTGGTCATCAGCACCGACAAGGCCCAGATGAAAGCGGTGAGGGGCCAGTTTGACCTGATCATCGACACCGTGCCCTACGCCCATGATCTGAACCCCTACACCGCCACCTTGGCCACAGGCGGCACGCTGGTGCTGGTCGGTTTTCTGGGTATGCAAGAGCCAGCGGTCAACACCACGTCCTTGGTGCTGGGACGCAAGTCGGTGGCAGGCTCGGTCATTGGCGGCATTGCCGAGACCCAAGAGATGCTGGACTTTTGCGGCCAGCATGGCATTACCGCCGATGTCGAAATGCTGGCCATGCAAGACATCAACACCGCGTACGAGCGCATGCTGCGCAGCGATGTGAAGTACCGCTTTGTGATCGATATGCAAAGCCTCAAGAGCGCCACCTGAAAAAGGCTTTGCGAGCCGCGCTTGCCTTCAAGGCTTTTTAGGCCTCTAAGGCAGGTGCAGCAAGCGCTACAAGCTCACAAAGTTGAAAAGCGCTTTTCAGTCTTTGCGGTTGGGCGTCACGATTTGCTGGGCCATGACATCCAGCACGGACAGCGGCCACTGCATGGCCCAGCCCGCCGCTGCCACGGCCAACCACTCGTGCACCGCCCATTCGCCCATGCGCTGGGGCAGGGGCAAATAGGTTTCTTGCGCGCCTTGCGCGCACACCACCCGGCCATCGCGCACAAAGGCCACGCGGCCATTCACGCGCCGGTGCGATTGCAGCAAGGGGTGGTTTTCATCGGCATCCACCCAGGTGATCTGGCCTAGACAGGTCAGCGCCAGGCTCTCCAGCTGGTGGCAGCCAGTGCCCAGCACCGCCATGCCACCGGGGCGCACCGCACGCAGCTGCGCGGCCAACACCCGCTGCTGCATGGAGCTGTCCAAGTCCGTGTCGTCGGGGCAAATGATGGCCACATCACAGTGTGCATAGGCCCACCCTACCTGCACCGCCGTGGCCATGTTTTGGGCAATCACCGCTGCGGTAACTGCACGGTGCATCAGCACGCGCTGGCCCGCCGAAGGCGCTTGGCTCACCGGCTGGGGCATGTGGGTGCCTTGCAAATACATGTCCGCGCCACTGGCCACCCCTGTGTAAAAAGCCTGCGACTGCAGCCACAGCCCCAAGGTTTGCGCCATGCGCTGCCCGGAGGCTTGGTCGGCCAGCACGCCCACCAAGGGGATCTGTCCATTGTCCGGATGCGGAAAGAGGTGGGAGCAAATCGCCTCACCCACCGCACGGGGCTTGCCATGCACGGGGTACAGGTGCATCAGCAAGCTGGGGCCCGCATTGACTTCCACAATCGCCCCGCCCTGCTCCAGCAAAGGGCGGCGAATGTCTTGTACCACCATGTCGATGCCCGCGATATCCAGCCCGATGGTGCGCGCCGCCATGACCGCGTTGCGCGCAATGTCGGGGTGTACTTCATCGGTGCAATCGACCGTCAAATTACCGGTGCGCAGCAGCACCACTTGCTGACCTTGGGCAGGAATGGACTGCGCATCCAGCTGCTGGCGCAGCAACTCACCTTGCACCTTGGCGTCGGTAGACAGCTCAATCCGCTCCAGCGTGTTGTCAATCAGGCAGCGGGGGTGCTGGTTGATCTGTGCTTCCACCAGCTGTGCCACGGTGGATTGGCCATCACCCACCACGCCCAGGGTTTCACCACGGGTGGCTGCCACCACAAAATCGCCCACCACCAGCACCCGGTGTTCATAGCCGCGAATACAGCGCTCTACCAGCACCTGGGTGCCTTCACGCTTGGCCAGCTGCCAGGCGGTCTCTACCGAAGCCTGGTCCATCAAGTCCAGACTCACGCCACGGGCGCGGTTGCCGTCCAGCGGCTTGACCACCACGGGCAGGCCAAGGCCTTGCGCGATATGCCACGCCTGCGCCGGCGAGGTCGCGAAATCTCCCTGCGGGGTGGGAATGCCTGCATTGGCCAGCAAGCGCTTGGTCAACGCTTTGTTGGACGCAATGTCTTGGGCAATTGCGCCCGTCATATCGCTTTCCGCCGTCCAGATACGCTGCTGGGCGGCGCCCATGCCCAGCTGCACCAGATTGCCCTTGGGGAATAGGCGGTAGGCGGGCAGATGGCGCTGCAAAGCCGCATTGGCAATGCACGCGGTGCTGGGGCCCAAGCATTCTTCGTCGATCACGTGGCGAATGCGCCCCAAAGCACCCGCCCATTGCTTGGCACGCTCAATCGGCTCCAGCACCAGCAGCTCCAGCGCCTGTTGCAGCAGGCTGCGGCCCAAAGCGGCTTCACTGGCTTCCACCACCACCGTGCCGCGGCCATTAATAGCGGGCAAACACTGGCAAAAGCGATCCGGCAAAGCCACGGCCTTGAGCAAGGCATGCAGCAGCTCTTCCAGCTGCGGCCACTGCCGCGCATCCATGTCCAGCAGTTGCGCTTCCAGCACAGGATGGGGGCTCCACAGGTTGTTGCCTATCCAGTGGCGGGTACGCAGGACGTGGGCTTGCTGGCAGTTCAACGTTTTGTCAGTGCAATCAGATTCGGGGGTGCTGAGGACGCGCATACGCGAGCCTCCTTGGATTCAGGGTGGTGGTGACAGCACCAAACAGCAGGCGACAAACCGCAAGCTGCCACAGCGCAACACACCGCCGCACGGCGGTGTAGGAACGGGTGCAATGAAAGTGGGTGTTCAGAGGGGTGGGCGAGAGAAATCGCTGACCCGCAGGCTTAGGTGCGCAGCCGAAGCAGCGGCCCATCCACGCAGTGCAGCATGTGAATGTTGGTCATGGGTGACTTTCCAAACCGAGCCCACGTGCGCGGACTGCTGGCTTGTTATCTAGGGCCTGTAAAAAATGTGGAGTCATGCTGCTGGGCAATGCTTGGCACGAAGCAATTGCACCGCCTGATGCTCGCCGCCATCACTCCATGGGCAGCAAGCGGGCCAAAGAATAGCAGGCTCGCTACAACTGTGAAAGAGGTCTCTGGCCGAAAGCACAGGCGGCAACGCGGGATTGCGGCCATACGGTCACCGCCACGAAGGGTTTGGCGCTGTGGGGATATGCACTGCCACCCCGTGGCCCGGCCCCTTGCCTGCGCCGTACACTGCGATCAAGCCTTGGTTTTGTTCACCAAGCGCCCTCCAAGCCCCAAGAGCACATCCCATGTCTACTCCCAATACCCGCAGCTGGCTGCAAACCCTGGTGGGGTTTGACACCACCAGCCGTCACTCCAACCTGCATTTGATCGAACACGTGCGCGACGCGCTGGCGGCGCAAGGCGTGCCGGTGCAGTTGATCCGCTCGCCCGATGGCGCCAAATCCAATCTGTTCGCCACCCTGCCCGCCAGCGATGGCAGCACCCAGGACGGGATTGCGCTGTCTGGCCACACCGATGTGGTGCCCGTCGATGGCCAGCAGTGGGACACCGACCCGTTTGCGCTGACCGAAATCGACGGCAAGCTGTATGGCCGTGGCACCTGCGACATGAAAGGCTTTATTGCTGCCGGCTTGGCCCTGGTGCCGGAGTTTTTGGCGATGCCGCGCAGCAAGCCGCTGCACTTTGCGCTGTCGTATGACGAAGAAGTGGGCTGTTTGGGTGCCCCCGTCATGCTTCAGCAACTGCAGCTGCAAGGCCAGCGCCTGGATGGCTGCATCGTGGGCGAGCCCACCAGCATGCAGCCCGTGGTGGCACACAAGGGCATCAATGTGTGGCGCTGCACCTTGCACGGCAAGGCGGCGCACTCCTCGCTGACGCCACGCGGCAGCAACGCGATTGAATACGCAGCGCGCCTGATCTGCCGCATCCGCGATATGGCCGACAGCTACCGGGCCAACGGGCCTTACGACCAGTTCTTTGATGTGCCCTACACCACCATGACCACCAACCAGATCAGCGGTGGCATTGCGGTGAACACGATTCCCGAGCGCTGCGAATTTGCCTATGAATTTCGCAACCTGCCCGGCATGGATCCGGCAGGCATACAGGCGCAGGTCGAGACCTATGTGCAGCAAGAGCTGCTGCCGCGCATGCGCCAAGAGTTTGCCGAGGCGCGCATTGAGTTTGATTCGCTGGCAGGCGCCCCCGCTTTTGACAGCGCCGAGACCGAGGCCATCAACCAACTGGTGCAGGCCCTTACGGGCGACCGCGAAAAGCGCAAAGTGGCCTACGCCACCGAGGCAGGCTTGTTCCAGCAGGCCGGCATTCCCACGGTGGTCTGCGGCCCCGGCGCGATTGCCGATGCGCACAAGGCCAACGAGTATGTAGAGATCGCGCAGCTGCAGCGCTGCGAAGACTTTTTGCGCAAGCTGGCACAGTCTTTGTGCCAATAAAAACAGAGCTACTTGCGCTGATTAATCAAGCACTTCAGATAGTTTTATCTCTGAAATGCTTTATGCACCTGCGCAAGAAGCTCTCTTTTCAATATCCCTTTAGCGGGGCTCAGCGCTCTCAGGCGGCGATCAAGCCTCTGCGGGGTAAAACAGCTTGCGGCCCTTGTCCGCCGACACGGCCTGGGCAATTGCGCCAATGTGGTCCGGCGTGGTGCCGCAGCAGCCGCCCACAATGTTGACCAGGCCTTCGGCGGATGGCTGCAACACGTCACCCAGCACTACGGCACTGTGGGACTACCGGTAACTGGACGGTCTGCCCTGAAGTACAAGCCGGTGAGTTGCTCGCCGTCAGCTTTGATGGTTTAGGCGCGGTACGCTGGCCGTTCTGAACGTAGCGCAAGGTGAACTCAGACGCCTAAAAACAAGAGCTACTAACGACTATGCAGCCTATGTTTCAGAATCTTTTGTATCTGAAACACAAGCCAGTCAAGCGCAAGTAGCTCCTTTTAGACATAGGATCCGGTCAATATGCCAAGCGCTAGGCCGTCTTAAGACCCAGCCGCTTGGCCAGCTTGTGCAGATTGCTGGGGTCGACATCCAAAGAACGGGCCGCCTGCGCCCACTGCCCCCGATGCGCATCCAGCGCCCAGCGAATGGCCTCGCGCTGCGCGCTGTCCACCACGGCACGCATGGAAGGTGCGGGCGCCAGCATGGGTGCGTGCAACACCGTGGCTACGGAGGGCTGGGGCTGAACATCCAGCCCCAGCCAGTCTGCCTCCAGCGTCACAATGTCACTACGCTGTGCGCCATGGCTCAGGGCCTTGAGCGCTGCACGGCTGACTACGTGCTCCAGCTCGCGCACATTGCCCGGCCATGCGTAGCGGTGCAGCGCATCTTCAGCCGCCACTGACAGGCGCAAACTGCGCAGCCCTAGCCGCGCACGGTTGAGCTCCAGAAAGAAACCGGCCAGCAACAGCACATCGTTGCCACGCTCACGCAGTGGCGGAATGGGCACGGGATAGACGGAAAGACGGTGGTACAGATCTGCACGGAAACTGCCCTCCTGCACGCGCTCTTTCAGGTTGCGGTTGGTGGCCGCAATGATGCGCACATTCACCTTGCGCGGGCGGTCTGCGCCCAGTCGCTGAATCTCTCCGTTTTGCAAGGCCCGCAGCAGCTTGGCCTGAATGGACAAGGGCAGCTCGCCCACCTCATCCAGAAACAGCGTGCCCCCTTCTGCGGCCTCAAAACGGCCAGCACGCTCGGCAATGGCCCCTGAAAATGCGCCACGCACATGGCCAAACAATTCGCTTTCAGCCAGCGCCTCAGGCAACGCCGCGCAATTGACGTGCACCAGCGGTTTGCCACTGCGGCGCGACATCTGGTGCAGCCGCCGCGCAAACAGCTCTTTGCCCACGCCGGTTTCACCCAGCAGCAGCACGGGCAATTCGGTGTCGGCCACCACTTGCAGCTCTTGCAGCAAGTGCAGCAAGGGCTTGCTTTGCCCGATGATTTCACCATCTGAGCGCGAAGCCACGCCTTCTTCCACCGCCCCCGCCGATTGGCGCACGCCACGCAGCGCGGTCTCCAAGCGCGTTACGCGCACGGCGGCTTCAATCACCAGCACCAACTGCTCCAATTCACGGATGGCCTTGCCCTCAAAGGTGCCCACCGTCAGCGCGTCCAGCGTCAGCACGCCCCAGCACTGGCCCTCCACCTCCAGCGCTACGCCCATGCAGTCGTGCACATCCAGTGGCTGACCCGGTTGCTCAATCACCAGACCGTCGTAGGGGTCAGGCAGCTTGCTGTCATGCGGGAAGCGCACCACCTCGCCAGCCCGCTTGAGCAAGGTGGCTAGGCGGGGGTGCTCTGCAATCGGAAAGCGCCGCCCAACCGCATCACTGGACAAACCGTCCACCGCCACAGGGCGCAGGCTGCTGGTCTCACTGTCCAGGCTCAAAAGTGCCACAGCACCGCAGCCAAACTGCATGCGCAGCAGCTCGACCAAACGCTGCAGGCGCACGGCCATGGGCAGCTCCATGGCCAGATCGGTCAGCAGTAATGCGTGCAAGGGATTCATGGTGAAAATTACCTTTCTAGGGTTGTTTTCACCCTAACCAGCTCGGGTAGTTATGACCTTGATCTGGGTAAATACTTGTTTTTATTTTGATTTTTTCTGGCCTGTTCTGTGCGTATTGGGAAGTGACGGCAAACCCGCCCTCACTCACCGGAGCCCACAACCATGAAACAGCCCACATTGCGCACCCTCACTCTGGCCATCTGCGCGCTGACCCTGTCTGGTATTGCCCCCACCCTGCACGCAGCCCCCCAAAAGGCGGGCACCTCTGCCAGCGCTCAACAAGGCGTCAAGCGCTTTGTGCTGCACACCAACGTGGTGGACGGCAAGATGGTCTACGTGGATGACAAAGGCGTTGCCAACCCCACGCTGACTGTGGCGGTGGGCGACACCGTTGAAATTGAACTGGCCAGCGGAGAAGGTGCCGAGCACGATTTGCGGATTGACGAGCTGGGCGTGGCATCGCCCAAGTTCAGCGGCAAGGGCACGCAGCGCGTACGTTTCACGGCCTCACAGGCGGGTGAGTTTCAGTACTACTGCTCCATCCCCGGGCACCGCCAGGTGGGCATGTTTGGCACCATCCAGGTCACGGGCACATCACAGCCTGCCAAATCTGCCAGCAGCACCTCCAGCGATGCAGCTTTAGCGCTGTACACGCCCATTACCGTGCCGCAAAAGGGCGCTGACCCCACGGCGGTGGATATCTCGGCCAGCCCCACCCAGTTGCCCCCACCCATTGCTGCGCATGCCCCACAGGTACAGAAGGTGCGCCTGGAGACGGTTGAGCTGTCCGGCAAGCTCGATGACGACACCAGCTTTACCTACTGGACCTTCAACCGCCAGGTACCCGGCCCCATGCTGCGCGCGCGGGTGGGCGACACCATTGAGCTGACACTGGCCAACGCCAAGGACAGCAAGGCCATCCACTCCATCGACCTGCATGCCGTCACAGGCGGGCACGGAGGGGGCGAGCACACCCAGGTTGCACCCGGCCAGGAGAAAACCATCACCTTCAAGGCCCTACACGCAGGCCTGTTTGTGTACCACTGCGCCACCCCGCTGGTGCCACAGCACATTGCGGCTGGCATGTACGGAATGATTCTGGTCGAGCCCGAGCAAGGCCTGCCCAAGGTAGACCGCGAGTTCTATGTGATGCAAGGCGATATGTACACGCAGCGCCCGATTGGTGCCAAGGTGCACCAGGACGTAGACCTGCAAAGAATGTCCGATGAGCTGCCCACCTACTACGTCTTCAACGGCGCGGTCGGGGCCCTGAGCAAGACCCACAAGATGCAAGCCAAGGTGGGCGAGACCGTACGCATCTACTTTGGTGTGGGTGGGCCCAACAAGATTGCCTCCTTCCACATCATTGGCGAAGTGTTTGACAAGGTCTACAGCGAGGCCGCGCTCAACACCATCAAACACAGCGTGCAAACCACCGTGGTTGCCCCCGGCGGCGCCACGATTGTGGAGTTGAAGATGGACCACCCCGGCAGCTACCTGCTGGTCGATCACGCGCTGTCGCGCACCGGCAAGGGTGCCGTCGGCGTACTGGAAGTGACGGGCGAAGGCGTGCCGGGCGTCTACAAGCCCAGCGCCCTGTAACGCACCCAGCGCAACATCACCCACCTTGCCAGACACCCGCTCTGGCAAGGTGCCGCCCCCACACACAGCACGCCCTCGCGGCCGCTTTTTCACGACTTTCAAGGAGATTCACCATGCCTTACATGGAGCAATCATTGGGGCAGCTCGCCCGCCGTATTCCCGGGGCCACCGGCCTGTTTGATGACTACCAGCTGGACTTTTGCTGCGCCGGCAACCGCAGCCTGCGCACCGCCACCGAAAGCCTGGGCATTGACCCCCAGCCGCTGGTGGATGCGCTGAAAAATCTGGAGCAACGCGCCGCCACAGAACCCGAACAGGACTGGAGCGATGCCAGCGACACGCAACTGGTGGAGCACCTGCTGGTGCGCTATCACGCCGTACACCGCGAGCAACTGCCCGAGCTGATTCGGCTGGCACGCCGCGTGGAGCATGTACACGGCGACCGCGAAGACTGCCCGCATGGCCTGGCCGACCATCTGGAAGCCATGGCGCAAGAGCTGGACAGCCACATGCGCAAAGAAGAGATGGTGCTGTTCCCCATGATTACGCGGGGGCAGGGCGGCATGGCCAGCATGCCTATTTCAGCCATGCGCTCTGAGCACGATGACCACGGCACCGAGCTGCGCCGTCTGGCCGAGCTGACCCACAACATCACATCCCCCCGCGATGCCTGCACCACCTGGCGCGCGCTCTACACCGGGTTGCGCAGCTTTCGCGATGACCTGATTGCCCACATTCATACCGAGAACAACATCCTGTTCGAGCGCTTTGCGCCCGCGCAGGTGCTGTAACTGCACAGAGGGAGACCACACCATGGGTCCGTATAAAAAACACTGGTTCACGCTGATTGGCCTGTGCATCGTGATGTTCGCGCTGCTGGGTTATTTGGGCGTCGACATCTACCGCGCAGCCCCGCCCATTCCTGACCACGTGGTCACCGCACAGGGCGAAAAACTGTTCACCGAAGAAGACATTCTGGACGGCCAGACCGCTTGGCAATCGGTGGGCGGCATGCAGCTGGGCTCCATCTGGGGCCACGGTGCTTACCAAGCACCCGACTGGACTGCGGACTGGCTGCACCGCGAGCTGACCGCGTGGCTGGAGCTGGGCGCACAAGAGCGCCACAAGCAGGCATATGCCGATCTGGGTGTGGGCGAGCAAGCAGCCTTGCGTGCAGAGCTGCAGGCCGAATACCGCCACAACCGCGTGGATGACACAGACACGCTGACCGTGAGCGCACGCCGTGCCCAGGCCATGGCGCAAACAGCCACCTACTACGAGCAACTGTTCTCGGACGAGCCCGCACTGCGCGGCAGCCGCGAGAGCTTTGCCATGAAGGAAAACACCCTGCCCAGCGCAGAGCGCCGCGCGCAGATGACCAAGTTTTTCTTCTGGACCGCATGGGCCGCCGCCACCGAGCGCCCCAACAGCAAAGTCACCTACACCAACAACTGGCCGCACGAACCACTGATCAGCAACGTGCCCAGCAGCGAAAACGTGATCTGGTCGATTGCCAGCGTGGTGATCTTGCTGGCAGGAGTGGGTTTTCTGGTGTGGGGCTGGTCATTCCTGCGCCACCAAGACACCGAAGAAGTCCCCGCACCTGCGCAAGACCCGCTGACGCGCTTTGCCCTGACCCCGTCGCAACGCGCTTTGGCCAAGTATTTGCTGCTGGTCGTCGGGCTGTTTGTCTTTCAGGTGATGCTGGGCGGCTTTACCGCGCACTACACCGTGGAAGGGCAGGAGTTCTATGGCGTCGACGTATCGCAATGGTTCCCCTACTCGCTCACCCGCACCTGGCACATTCAAAGTGCGCTGTTCTGGATTGCCACGGGCTTTCTGGCGCTGGGCCTGTTTCTGGCTCCCGTTATCAACGGCGGCAAAGACCCGAAATTCCAGAAACTGGGCGTGGACGTGCTGTTCTGGGCATTGGTGTTTGTCTGCGTCGGCTCTTTCGTCGGCAACTATCTGGCGATTGCCCAGGTCATGCCCGCAGAGTGGAACTTCTGGCTGGGCCACCAGGGCTACGAATTCGTGGATCTGGGCCGCTTCTGGCAAATCCTCAAATGGGTGGGCATGTTGCTGTGGCTGGTACTGATGCTGCGCGGTGTGCTGCCCGCATTGCTGGCCCGCAATGGTGAAGACAAAAACCTGCTGGCCCTGCTGACCTGCTCGTGCGGTGCCATTGGCCTGTTCTACGGCGCAGGTCTGTTCTATGGCGAGCGCACCAGTTTGACCGTGATGGAGTACTGGCGCTGGTGGGTGGTGCACCTGTGGGTAGAGGGCTTCTTTGAAGTCTTTGCCACCACCGGACTGGCCTTTGTCTTCTCCAGCATGGGGCTGGTCTCGCGCCGCATGGCCACCACAGCCAGCCTGGCCTCCGCCTCGCTGTTCTTGCTGGGGGGCATTCCCGGCACCTTCCACCACCTGTACTTTGCGGGCACCACCACCCCGGTAATGGCGGTGGGTGCAGCCTTCAGTGCGCTGGAAGTGGTGCCGCTGATCGTGCTAGGCTACGAAGCCTGGGAAAACTGGCGCCTCAAAGACCGTGCGCCGTGGATGCAGCAACTCAAGTGGCCGCTGATGTGCTTTGTCGCAGTAGCCTTCTGGAACATGCTGGGCGCAGGCGTCTTTGGTTTCATGATCAACCCACCCATCTCTCTGTACTACGTGCAAGGACTGAACACCACGCCACTGCACGCCCATGCGGCCCTGTTTGGTGTGTATGGCTTCCTGGCGCTGGGTTTTAGCCTGATGGTGCTGCGCTATGTGCGCCCCCAGATGGCCTTCAGCGAAGGCTTGATGAAAACCGCCTTCTGGTGCCTCAACGGTGGTCTGGTGCTGATGATTGCCACCAGCTTGCTGCCCATTGGCATCCTGCAGTTCCACGCCAGCGTGAGCGAAGGCCTGTGGTGGGCACGCAGCGAAGCCTTCATGCAGCAGCCGCTGCTGGAAACCCTGCGCTGGGTGCGCACCTTTGGTGATGTGGTCTTCATTGTGGGCGCACTGGCCATGGCATGGCAGGTGGTGAAGGGGGTGCTGGGCCAATCTGCCCCGGCACGCACCACCCCGGCCTCCAGCCACGTCATTGCAGCCAAATAACCCCCCTGCAGCGTGCACCGTGCTTGATCGGCGGGTGCACGCCACACAAGGAAAAGCTTTATGCAGATCGACAAACTCAAGCACCAGCACATCGACATCCTGCGCCGCGTAGCCGCCCTGCGCACGCTCACCCATGCCGGTGTGGCGGACAACGCGCAAGCCATTGCCGAAGGCATTGTCGGCATGAGCGCGGTGATCAAGCTGCATCTGGCCGTGGAAGACCAGGCGCTGTATCCATCACTGCAGCGCGGTGACGATGCAGACTTGGCCCGCCTGGGGCGCATGTACCAGGCCGAGATGGCACCGCTGGCCCAGGCCTATGACGCGTTTGTGCGCCGCTGGAATACAGCGCAGCACCTGCGCGAAGATGCCGAAGGTTTTCGGGCCGATGTCAATAACGTGCTGCGCCGCCTGCACGAACGCATGCAGCGCGAAAACCTGGAGTTTTACCCGCGCATTGAAGCGCAGGCGGAGCTGGCGTAATAGCGCAGCCCCCTCCCTCACACCATGACCTGAGCGTGAATCACGCGCAGGCCCAGGCCCTGTGTTTTCCTGAGTGGCACTTTACAACCCTGCTTTGCAGGGCTTTTTTTGTGGCATTCAGACAAAGGGGTTCAGGCGCCGCGCAAGCCGCCATGCAAAAAGCGCCTTGTACCGATGCACAAGGCGCTTTAAAGAGAGCTGTCAACGCCGGCTCAGCAGGCGGTCGATGCCAGTTTTACTGCCATCAAGCTTCTGCGGGATAGAACAGCTTGCGGCCCTTGTCGCCAGATACGGCCTTGGCAATCGCGCCAATGTGATCGGGCGTCGTGCCGCAGCAGCCGCCCACAATGTTGACCAGGCCTTCGGCTGCAAACTCATGCACCAGGCGGCTGGTGACATCGGGTGTTTCGTCAAAGCCGGTGTCACTCATGGGATTGGGTAGACCGGCATTCGGGTAGCAGCTGATGAAGGTGTCTGGCGCGGCCTTGGCCAGCTCTTGAATATAGGGGCGCATCAAGGTGGCACCCAGCGCGCAGTTCAGGCCCACCGACAGCGGGTTGCTGTGGCGCACACTGTGCCAAAACGCCGTCACGGTCTGGCCCGACAGAATGCGGCCCGAGGCATCGGTCACCGTGCCGCTGATCATGATGGGCAGCACCTCGCCCGTGGCCTCAAACGCTTCTTCCACGGCAAACAGCGCGGCCTTGGCGTTGAGCGTGTCAAAGATGGTCTCGACCAGGATCACGTCGGCGCCGCCTTCGATCAGCGCCACGGTCTGCTCGAAGTAGGCCTTGCGCAGGGTTTCAAAGTCCACATTGCGCGCCCCGGGGTCGTTCACATCGGGGCTGATGGACGCCGTTTTGGGTGTGGGGCCCAGGGCGCCCGCCACATAGCACTTGCGGCCGTTCACGCTGTATTTGTCGCAGGCAGCGCGCGCCAGCTGGGCACTCTTGAGGTTCATCTCGCGCGCCAGATCGGCCATGTGGTAGTCGTCTTGCGCCACGGTGGTCGCGCCGAAGGTGTTGGTTTCGATCAAATCGGCCCCGGCGGCCAGGTATTTCTCGTGAATGTCGCGGATCACGTCAGGCCGGGTGATGGACAGCAACTCGTTGTTGCCTTTGACATCACGGGCGAAATCTTTGAAGCGGTCGCCAGCGCCATCCGCGCCGGTATAGCCTTCGCCGCGGTACTGGGCCTCGCCCAGCTTGAAGCGTTGGATCATGGTGCCCATCGCGCCATCCAGGATGGCAATACGCTGTTGCAGCAGGGCGGGCAGTTCTTGGGCGCGGGTGTAATTGGGCAGACTCATAGCCTCCGATTGTAGGAAGCTGTGCATGCCCTGTGGCAGCACATGCTGTTGTCCGCCTGCGTGTGTGGCGCATGCCACCCCCGCCAGCAGCGAGCAGCGCTTGCTGTGCGTAAGGCCCTAGGCCGCGTAGTAGCGCTTGGCCATGCGGAAGGTCAGGTTCCAGCGCTGCGCACCCAGCAGATGGTGCTGCCCGGCCTTGAGCGGATTGACTCCGTGGTAGGCCATGCGCGTGGGGCCGCCCCACACCAGCACATCGCCATGCGTCAGCGGCACGCGGCGCACCGGGTCTTGGCGCGTGGGCCCTCCCCACAAAAACGTGCACGGCAGGCCCAGCGAGACCGAGACGATGGGCGCGCTCCAGTCCATCTCATCTTCGTCGCGGTGCAAAGTCATCTTGGCGCCAGGCTGGTAGCGGTTCATCAAACACGCATCGGGGGCATAGCCGGGGTAGCCCGCCGCTGCAGCGGCCGCCACGGCTTGCGCTTGCATGAAAGCAGGCATCGCAGGCCAGGGCAATCCGGTTGCGGGATCTGTGCTGCTATAGCGATAGCGCTGCGCATCGGACACCCAGCCCCAGTCACCGCAATTGGTCATGGCCACCGACAGCGGCGCCCCACCCGGGCGTGTCATGACCCGAAATGGCGCCTGCGCCGTCACGCTGCCCACCGCTTGCAGCCATTCCTGCTCCCGCGCTGCGGCAAAGCCGCGCAGCAGCACCGCCCCCGCATCCAGCGGCTGCGGCGGCAAGGCTTCGGTGGCGAACAGCGGTAGGCTCATGTGCGGGCAAAGTCCAGGGCCGATTGCAACAACTGCTGCACGGTGGGCTGAATGCGGGCCGCACGCTCGGGCAGATAGTCAAACGGCAAGGCCTCTTGCATGTAGCTGCACTGCGTCATCTCCAGCTGCACGGCATGAATGCCGCGTGCAGGCTCGCCGTAGTGGCGGGTGATGTAGCCGCCTTTGAAGCGGCCATTGAGCACTGCCGTGTGACAGGGCGCTTGCTGGGCAAGCTGCAGCAATTGCTGCGCCCAGGCGGGATCGCAGCTGGCACCATCTGCCGTACCCAGGTTCAGGTCTGGCAGCTTGCCTGCAAAAAAGCGGGGCAGCACCGAGCGGATGGAATGCGCATCCCACAGCACCACCTTGCCATGCAGGGCCAGCAGCCGCTCCAGCTCGGCACGCAGCTGTGCATGGTAGGGCTGCCAGTAGGCGCTGCGGCGGCGCTCCACCTCGGCAGGCTTGATCGCCGTGCGGCCATCGCGGTACAGCGGCGTGTCGGCAAAGCTGTCCACCGGGCACAGCCCGGTCACGCTCTGGCCGGGGTACAGGCTCTCGCCATTGGGGGGCCGGTTCAAGTCGACCACATAGCGGGAATAGGTGGCCACCAGCACCGAAGCCCCCAGCGACTGCGCACCCTCATACAAGCGCGGCAGGTGCCAGTCGGTGTCGGGCACCTGGCGAGCTTCATCCGTCAGGGCCTGTGCCATCTCTGCAGGCAATGCGGTGCCCGCATGCGGCATGGAGATCAGCAGCGGCGCCGTACCTTGGTGAAAAACAAACGGGGAGTTGGCTTGTGTCATACGCGAGCAGCTATCAAAAATACATCCCTGCGCAAAGGTGCGCCCAGGCCTTGCACCACCGCGGCCAGCCAGCGCTGGGCGGCGCAGGCTGGCCGGTGTTAGAACACCTTGCCGGGATTCATCAGACCCAAGGGGTCGAGCGCGGCCTTGATGGCGCGCATGGCAGCCAGCTCGGCAGGGGTGCGGCTCATCGCCAAGAAGGGCTTTTTGTGCAGCCCGATGCCGTGTTCCGCAGACACGGAGCCGTGGAACGCCCCCACCACGCGGTACAGCTCGGCTTCTACGGCCTCACATTCCCCGCGAACCGATGCGCCATCGGTGGAGACGTGCAAATTGCCATCGCCCACATGGCCAAAAAACAGCGTGAAATGACCGGGCCAGCGCGCATCAAATGCTGCCTGAATGGCGTCGGCAAACTTGCCAATCTCGGACTGGGGCAAGCTCACGTCAAAGTTGATGGGCGGGTGCATATGGGTGTTCAGCTCGGCCGGTGCTTCGCGCAGCTTCCACAGCGTTTTAGCCTGGGCGTGCGACTGCGCGATCACCGCATCGACCACGTCACCCGCCTCCATGGCTTCCCCCAAGGCCTCTTCCACGGCTTCGCGCAGGCTGGCTTCGTCTTTGCCATCCACATCGATCAGCGCCAGGAAAGGGTGGCGCTCAGCAAACGGCGCCTGCAAGTGCTGCCATTGCACAGAGGCTTGCACAAAGTTGTCCCACATCAGCTCAAACGCGGCCACGCTGTTGCCAAAGCGGCGCTGCATGCGCTGCAGCACCGCCAAGGCCTGGTCAAAACTGGGCATGGCCACCAAAGCCGTCGCCTTGGCCTGGGGCATAGGGCGCAGGCGCAGCAAC
This sequence comes from Comamonas jiangduensis, assembly GCF_030162955.1. Classification (NCBI taxonomy): domain Bacteria; kingdom Pseudomonadati; phylum Pseudomonadota; class Betaproteobacteria; order Burkholderiales; family Comamonadaceae; genus Comamonas; species Comamonas jiangduensis. The sequence goes on along the minus strand of NZ_JARXOV010000004.1, from coordinate 66,469 downwards.
ACGCGCGTGATGACGCCCAGCGTGCCTTCTGCACCGATAAAGAATTGCTTGAGGTCGTAGCCCGTGTTGTTCTTGATCATCGGGCGCAGCATGGGCAGCACCGTGCCGTCGGCCAGCACCACTTCCAGCCCCAGCACCTGCTCGCGCATCATGCCGTGCTGCAGCACGCCGTTGCCGCCCGCGTTGGTGGCCACATTGCCACCAATCTGGCAGCTGCCGCGCGCGCCCAAGTCCACGCCAAACACCAAGCCTGCCTCGACGGCGGCCTCCTGCACAGCTTGCAGGGTGGCCCCGGCTTGCACCTGCATCACGGCGGAGCGGGCGTTGATGTCTTCGATCGCGTGCATGCGCTCCAGCGAAATGGCTACGCCGCCTTCCACCGGTACGGCACCACCGGCCAAGCCGGTCAGGCCGCCCTGGGGCACCACGGGCACGCGGTGCGCGTGGCACAAGCGCAGCGCAGTGCTGACTTCTTCGGTACTGCGCGGGCGCACCAGGGCCCAAGGCGCCACGGGGGGCGTGCCGCTCCAGTCGGTGTGGTAGCGGGCCTCGACCGCATCACCTACCAACACCACCTCAGCACCCAGTGCTTGCTGCAAATCTTTGACAAATTGTTCTTGGGACATGACTCAACCTTTCACGGCCTCCATTGTCATCCCGGCGCGCGGGCGCTGGGTTGGGACTTGCCACATCTCTGTGCCCCATAGGTACAGCGAGCGCAGTTATTAATTTGCATAAAGCCATGCCTCAAACACATAGTTTTCGATGTAACACGGATGGCTTTTTTATGACAGCTCCCTAGAATGGCCGCCTGCTGCCCGCAAAACAGGCAGCCAAGGCGAACCATCAACACCAGAAAACGGTAATGCCAGCCCTCTTCGACAGCAGGGATGTGGGCTGACATGACCGCTTTTAACTATCTCGGAGATCTCGATGAACGCAGCCGCGCCCCAGGCTCTGCAAGTGCAGGCCCCTGACTATGTGAAGAACCCCCAGCTGATCGCCTGGGTCAGCGAAATGGTGGCGCTGTGCAAGCCCGCCAAGGTACATTGGTGCGATGGCTCGCAAGCTGAGTACGACGCGCTGTGCCAACAGCTGGTCGATGCCGGTACGTTCAAACGCCTGAACCCCGCCAAGCGCGCCAACAGCTATTTGGCCTGGTCCGACCCATCGGACGTGGCCCGCGTGGAAGACCGCACCTACATCTGCTCTGAGAAAAAAGAAGATGCTGGCCCGACCAACAACTGGATGGCTCCCGCAGATATGCGTGCCACGCTGAACCCGTTGTTCGACGGTTGCATGGCTGGCCGCACCATGTATGTGGTGCCGTTCAGCATGGGTCCACTGGGTTCGCCCATTGCGCACATCGGCATTGAGCTGTCGGACAGCGCCTATGTGGCCGTGAACATGAAGATCATGACCCGCATGGGCAAGGCCGTATACGACGTGATTGGCACCGATGGTGACTTTGTGCCCTGCGTGCACACCGTGGGCGCGCCGTTGAAAGACGGTGAAAAAGACACCACCAGCTGGCCGTGCAACCCCAAGACCAAGTACATCGTGCACTACCCCGAAACGCGCGAAATCTGGTCCTACGGCTCGGGCTACGGCGGCAACGCGCTGCTGGGCAAGAAGTGCTTTGCGCTGCGCATTGCCTCTACCATGGGCCGCGACCAAGGCTGGCTGGCAGAGCACATGTTGATCCTGGGCGTGACCAACCCCCAAGGCAAGAAGTACCACGTGGCAGCGGCCTTCCCCTCGGCCTGCGGCAAGACCAACTTCTCCATGCTGGTGCCCCCCGCAGCCTTTGAAGGCTGGAAGGTCACGACGATTGGTGATGACATCGCTTGGATCAAGCCCCAAGCGGACGGCAGCTTGCGCGCCATCAACCCCGAAGCGGGTTACTTTGGTGTGGCCCCCGGCACCAATATGCTGACCAACCCGAACTGCATGAAGAGCCTGGACAAGGACGTGATCTTCACCAACGTTGCGCTGACCGACGATGGCGATGTGTGGTGGGAAGGCATGGAAAAAGACACCGGCTTTATCCCTGACCACCTGATCGACTGGAAGGGCAACGACTGGACACCCGCCATTGCCAAGGAAACCGGCGCCAAGGCTGCCCACCCCAACGCCCGCTTTACTGTTGCCGCTATCCACAACCCAGCACTGGATGATGCTTGGGACGATCCTAAGGGCGTGAAGATCGACGCCTTCATCTTTGGCGGCCGCCGCTCCACCACCGTGCCTTTGGTGACCGAAGCACGCAACTGGACCGAAGGCGTCTACATGGCGGCCACCATGGGTTCGGAAACCACCGCCGCCGCCTTTGGTGCACAGGGCGTGGTGCGCCGCGATCCGTTCGCCATGCTGCCATTCGCGGGCTACAACATGAGCCACTACTTCCAGCACTGGCTGGATCTGGGCCAGAAGATCGAAACCACTGGCGCCGCACTGCCCAAGATTTACACCACCAACTGGTTCCGCAAGGATGCCGAAGGCAAGTTCGTCTGGCCGGGCTACGGCGAAAACATGCGCGTGCTCAAGTGGATGATTGACCGCATCGAAGGCCAAACGGCAGGTCAGGAAACCGCGCTGGGCACCGCCCCGCAGTACGGCGAAATCAACTGGAGTGGCCTGAACTTCAGCGCCGAGCAGTTCGCCACCGTGACCCACATCGACCAGGCTGCCTGGGCCGAAGAGATGCAGCTGCACACTGCCCACTTTGACCAACTGGCCTACGGCATGCCCCAGGCCCTGCTGGACACCAAGAAGGCATTGGAAGACCGTTTGGCTGCTTAATTTTTAGTAGCTGCCAGCGCTGGTATTTGAAGCACTTCAACTACAAAGCACTGTGAAAATCAAAAGGAGCTTGCGCTGCAAGCTCCTTTTTTTATTGCATCTCTGGATGCAACCCACAAAAAAGCCACTGCAGGCGCAGTGGCTTGGGGCAACGGGTCAACCCAGGGCCGACGCAGGCCCCGCCCAGGTTTTAGCGCTTGGCCGCAGCGGCCGACATGGCGCGCGAGAGGTCGGCCATCATGCGCGCATCTTGCAGCGCCATGTTCCAGGTCAGCTCATCGGCACGCACGGCGCGGCGTGCTGCCTGCCATGCCTTCCATTGCTGGGCGGACATCGCAAACAGCCAAGGCAACAGGGCTTTGGATTGGGGGCGCACAGCAGAATACGTAGCGGTCGAGGTGGTCATGGGGTAAGGCCTTTCAAGCCATCCAGCAGCGGGCTTGTGGCTGTCCGTGGAGGCAATACCGCAATATTAGGGTTATCCCTAAAACCTTTCAAATTTATATTTTGAATCTAGATCATTCACATTGGTGATGTTTAAATCCTGACGCATGACGCCCCACGACTTTCGCTCCCTCGACCTGAACCTGTTGCGCGTGTTTGACACCGTGATGGCAGAGGGCAGTTTGACGCGCGCTGCAGATAAGTTAGCCATCACTCAACCTGCAGTCAGCAACGCTATGCGCAGGCTGCGCGACGCCCTGGGCGATGAGTTGCTGGTGCGCCAAGGGCATGGGGTACAGCCCACGCCCCGCGCCCTCACCCTGTGGCCAGTGGTGCGCGAGGCCCTGGGCAACCTGCAGCAAAGTCTGGCCCCCGAAAAGTTTGACCCCGCCACCGCCACCCTCACGGTGGTGCTGGCAATGGCCGATGCCACGGCCAGCACGCTGGTGCCCAATCTGGTGCCGCTGGTGGAGCGCGAAGCGCCGCACCTGTCCATCCGCATCGTGCCGCTGACCACCCGCGACCCACGTGGTCTGCTGGATGCTGAAGCCGCCGACATGGCCGTGGGCCACTTTCCCGCCGTGCTGGCCGATCTCACGGCCCGCGCCCAGGCAGGCACGCTGGTGCCCCACGAGCACCGCCGCCTGTACGACGGAGAGTACGTGGCCGTCATGCGCAAAGACCACCCCTTGGCCTGGATGCCACTGACGCTGGAGCATTACTGCGCCGCCAAACATTTGCTGGTGAGTTTTTCGGGCCGCGCCTATGGATTTATTGATGAGGCGCTGGCGGCGCTGGGGCGTGAGCGCCGCATTGTGCTGACCGTCAACCAGTACACCACCGCCGCCCGGGTGGTCAGCCAGTCCGATCTGGTGACGGTATTGCCGCGCCACTTTGTGCCCATCACCGGCATTCAGCACCAGTTGCAAGTGCACCCCCTGCCCCTGGAGGTGCAAGCCGTGCACGTCGATGCGCTGTGGCACAAGCGCGGCCCCAATCGGGCCGCCTATGAGTGGCTGCTGCAGGCCTTAAATCGAGCGACGCTCAAAGCGTTCTCCCAGTGAGCTGCGGGAGAAATGCATGGTCTGCAAATAGCTGGACAAGCGCCAGTCCTGCATGTGGTGCAGCAGCAGCCACTGTGCCCACCACAGTGCGGCATAGACCCAGCACTCGGTCATCGCCACCATCACCGAACGGGTGGTGTCGGGCATCTGGGGCATGGGCAGGCCCACCTGGCCTTGGGCCACTGCGGCCAGCAACAGCGCCAGTGTGCCCACCAGCACACAGCCCCAGGGCGTGGCCGATTCATGCCACCAGCGCACCACCACACGGCTGAGCAAACGGTAGCGCAACACCCAGTACACCCCGGCCAGCAGCAGGGCCGCATAGGCCCCCGCTGCAGCCAGCGCTGGCCACGGCAACCAGCCGCTGGGCAGGCGCTGCCCCGCATCCAGCCAGACCTGGGCCTGCGGCAGCACCAGCCCGGCGTGCCCAGCCAGCTCATGGCTGAGCAGACCCAGCCAGCCCATCGCGGCCACCCACCAGATCTTGCCCACCGCCATGCCGCGTTGCTGGTAGGCGGCCAGCACCCCCACCAGCCCGCCCGCCAGCAGCGTCACCGCTTGTACGCCCTCCAGCACCCCATCGGGCTTACCCCAGGACGCCGGCACCCCGGCAGCCAGGATATAACCCAGACACAAGCCCAACAGCAAAATCCAGCTGCTGGCTCGTACATGCATATGTGTTCTCATCATTGAAGACCTGCCCCGCCAGGGCAAGCAAAATCGCCAAGGGGAGCGATTCTAGAAAGACTGCACCAAATGCGTGCATGCAAGAGAATTCGTTTTGTGCCAATCCTGCGCTGCTATGAAAATTCAACTGCTGTCTGACCTTCACCTGGAAGTTCACCCTCACTACCAAGCCACGCCCGCAGCGGATGCCGAGGTGCTGGTGCTGGCCGGAGATATCGGCTCCTACCAAGAGGGCAGCTTGCTGCAGGGCGAATACTTTGGGCTGGAGCGTTTTTCCCCCCTGCCGCAATTTGCGGCCTGGCCCTGCCCGGTCATCTTTGTGCCGGGCAACCATGAGTACGACCTGCAGGACTGGGACGCCGCCCACGCCCGCCTGCGCCGCGTGTGCGACACGCTGGGCATCATCTGGCTGGAGCGCGAAAGCGTGGTGCTGAATGCGGTGCGCTTTGTCGGCACCACGCTGTGGACCGACTATGACGCCATCGCGCTGCTGGATGACAAGGTACAAGCGGGCGATATGGGCCGCCTGCTCAAGCTGCGCGAAAAATCGTTCCGCGCCGCCAACTTTTACCTGCGCAAAACCGGCGGCACGCGCCACGGGCAGCCGTTTCTGGCCGAACCCATGCGCGAGCAAGCCTTGGTGTGCCAAGCTTGGTTGCGCGAGGCCCTGGCGCAGCCTTTTGTCGGCAAGACCGTGGCCGTCACCCACTTTGCGCCCAGCTTGCACAGCTGCGACCCGCGCTACGGCCTGGTGCCCGGCAGTGCAGGCTTTTGCAATGCACTGGACGACTTGCTGCCCCATGCCCACCTTTGGCTGCACGGCCATCTGCACGCCCCCAGTGACTACACCGCTTCAGGCCTACACGCTGATGGCAGTGCGTGGAATTGCCGTGTCGTCGCCAATCCCTTAGGCTATGCCCGCAAAGGAGAACAGCTGCACTTCCAGCCTGCGGCGTGCATCACCTTATGATTTCTTTGCTTTCACTTGGTTGCGCTCCCAGAAACATGACTTACGTCAAGACAACATGAGCCCCAGTGATTACCCTTGGTTCTATCAATTTGGAGATATGTCTCATGAAAATCTTGCTCGCTGTCGACGGTAGCCCCTTCACCAAAAAAATGCTGGCGTACTTGGCCGCGCACGAAGAACTGGTGGCCGCAGGCCGCCACGACTACACCGCGCTGACGGTACAAGCCGCCCTGCCTCCCCGTGCACGTGCCGCCCTGAGCAAAGACATGGTGGATGAGTACTACGCCGAAGAATCCGCCAAGGTGCTCGAGCCCGTGTCCAAGTTCTTGGCACAAAGCGGCATCACCGTGCATGCCCGCGCCGAAGTTGGCCCCGCCGGTGAAGTCATCGCCAAGATGGCCGAAGAAGGCAAGTTTGACCTGATCATCATGGGCACCCACGGCCACGGCTCGCTGGGCAAGCTGGTGATGGGCTCGGTCTCCACCCAAGTGCTGGCCAACTGCTCCGTGCCTGTGATGCTGATTCGCTGATTCAGCGCTTCTCGCACAAAAAAAGGCTGCATCTGCAGCCCTTTTTTTGTACCCCCTCCCGCTCAATGCGCGGCACCCGGTTGCACAGGCAAACGCAGCACAAAGCTGGCGCCCGGCTGGCCGTCCAGACGGCCCTCGCAGGCCACGCTGCCGCCATGGTGCAGTGCAATGCTGCGCACCAGCGACAGCCCCAACCCCACGCCGCCCGAGCGCTCGCTGGCCCCAGGCAGGCGGTAGAACTTTTCAAAAATGCGCTCACGCTGATCGGGTGGCACGCCGGGGCCAATGTCTTGCACACGGATCACTGCCATATCGCCCTCGCGCGACAGCAGCAAACTGACTTCTCCGTGGCTGTAGCGGCGCGCGTTTTCCAGCAGATTGCGCACGGCGCGGCGCACCAGCTTGGCAATCGCGGGCACCTCCACGCCTTCGGTGGCCTGCACCTCCAGATCCGCGTCCACACGGGCACACTCTTCGGCCGCCAGGCCAATCAGGTCCACACTCTCCACCGTGCCCACATCCACGCCGGGCTGCTCCAGGCGGCTGGCCAGCAAGATTTCATCGACCAGCTGGTCCAGCTCGTTGATGTTGCGCTGAATCTCGCGCTTGGCTTTGGCCACCGAGGCATCGCCGCCCATCAACTCCAGCCCCATGCGAATGCGCGCCAAGGGCGAGCGCAACTCGTGCGAGGCATTGGCCAGCAGCGATTTGTGCGACTGCACCAGCTCTTCAATGCGGCTGGCAGCGGCATTAAACTGGCGCGCCAGATCGGCCACTTCGTCCGTGCCTTCGGTGGCCACACGCACCGTCAAATCGCCTTCGCCAAAGCGTTGCACCCCGCGCTGCAGGTTCTCCAGGCGCTTGAGCAAGCGGCGAATAATGGGGAACACGCCCACCACCACGACCAGGCCAATCAAGCCCAGCAGCCACAAAAAGCCAAACGGCGGGCGCAGCCAAAACGCCCAGTCATGGCCGGGCGGCCCATGGCGGCCGTTGCTGGCCCCTGCGCCCCCGACGCGCGGCGTCATTTCCAGAAAATAAGTCTGCCCGTCGGCGCCGTCGATGCGAAAGCGCGGGGCATCGCCCTCGCCACGGCGGATGCGCTCAAACGGCCCTTGCACCAGCACGCGGCCCGTGGCATCGGTCACGGTCATCTCGCGCGCCAGTGAGGTGGGGGATGCGTTGTTGCGTGCGTTGTGCGCTTCGGCCTGCTGCCAGGCCCACCCCACCACCAAGGTGAGCACCGCCACACCGCCCACCACAGCCAGCCAGATGCGCAGATACAGCCGCTGCGAGAAAACTTTGAACATGCGCCGCCTCAGTCTTGCTGCTTGGCAAACACATAGCCCACGCCCCGCACCGTCAAGATGCGCTTGGGCGCTTTGGGGTCGACCTCAATGGCGGCGCGAATGCGGCCCATGTGCACGTCGATGGAGCGGTCAAACGCCTCCAGCTCACGGCCCCGCACGGCTTCCATGATCTGGTCGCGCGTGAGCACGCGGCCCGCACGTTCGGCCAGCGCCACCAGCAAATCAAACTGGTAGCTGGTCAGTTCAGCGGCTTGGCCGGCAACCTGCACGGTGCGGGCATCGCGGTCAATTTCTAGCGAGCCAAAACGCAGCACATGGGTGGCCGCCTGGGGCGCAGTGCTCAGGCCATCGTCGCCCCGGCGGCGCAAGATGGCACGAATGCGTGCCAGCAACTCGCGCGGCTCAAAGGGTTTGGGCAGATAGTCGTCGGCCCCCAGCTCCAGCCCAATCACGCGGTCCATGGGGTCACCCTTGGCGGTGAGCATGAGCACCGGCACCTTGGCCACCGGGCCGGGCATGGCGCGCAGGCGGCGGCACACTTCCAGCCCGTCCATGTCGGGCAGCATCAAGTCCAGGATGAGCAAATCGGGCAATTTGCCGCTGCCCTGCAGATGGGCCAGCCCACTGGTTGCATCCGCGCAATGCACAACGGCCAAACTGTTTTGCCCGAGATAGTCGCTGACCATATCGGCCAAACGCACATCGTCTTCAATCATCAACAGGGTATGGGTGCTCATAACGCCCCAGTGTAGAGAAGCTGTTTGTCTGTTGCGTAAAGCACAGGTAAAAAGTTAAAAACGGAGCTATCAGCGCTGGTTAAACCTGGGTTTCAGCAGCTTTTCCATGTGAAAGCCTTATTTCACAAACGCTGGCAGCTCCTTTTTTACCACTTAGCGCAGCCGCACCCGCGCCGCCAGCGCCACCAGCAGCAGCACCGGCACGCCCAAACAGGCCGTGCCCACAAAAAAAGTTTCGTAGCCATAGGCATCCACAAACTGGCCAGAAAAGCCTGCCAGCCACTTGGGGGCCAGCAGCATCATGGAGCTGAACAGCGCGTACTGCGTGGCCGAGTACTGGACATTCGTCAGGCTGGAGAGGTAGGCAATAAAGGCCGCCGAGGCAATGCCACCAGCCAAATTGTCGGCACTGACCACCAGCGTCAGCCCGGTCAGGTCATGGCCGCGCGTGGACAGCCAGGCAAACAGCAAATTGCTGGCGGCCGACAACACGGCGCCCAGCATCAGCACCCGCATCACACCCCAGCGCATGGACATCACGCCCCCAATAAAGGCACCCAGCAGCGTCATGACCACACCAAACACCTTGGTGACGGCGGCCACCTCATCTTTGCTAAAGCCCATGTCCACATAAAACGGGTTGGCCATGATGCCCATCACCACATCGCTGATGCGGTAGACCGCAATCAGTGCCAGCACCAGGGCCGCTTGCCAGCGGTAGCGCTGGATAAAGTCGGCAAACGGTGCCACCAGCGCGCCCTGCAGCCATTGCGCGATATTTTTGGACGCTGGCAGCGGCTGGGGGTTGGGCTCTTGCGAGCACAGCACCGTCACCACCCCCACCAGCATGCTGGCGGCCATGACCAGATACGCCACCTGCCAGGCGCCGTGCACATAGCCCGTCACATCGCCCTGCGCACGCGCCGCCAGCCACAGGGCGCCCGCGCCCGCCCAGATCATGGCCAGCCGATAGCCCGTCTGGTAAGTGGCGGCCAGGGCGGCCTGGTGGTCGGTGTCGGCCGACTCAATGCGGAAGGCATCCAGCGCAATGTCTTGCGTGGCCGAGCCGAAGGCCACCGCCAGCGCGCACCAGACAATCGGGTCCAGGGCCTGGATCGGATCGCTGAACGCCATGCCCACCAAGCCCGCCACAATCATCGCCTGCGACAGCAGCAGCCAGCTGCGCCGCCGCCCCAGTGCCCGCGTGAGCCACGGGATCGGCATGCGGTCGACCAACGGCGACCACACCCATTTGAAGGCATAGGCCAGCGCCACCCAGCTCAGATAGCCAATCGTGGTGCGGTTGATGCCCGCTTCGCGCAACCAAAATGAGAGCGTCCCCAGCACCAGCAGCAAGGGCAGACCGGCAGAAAAGCCCAGCGCCAGCATGCGCAGGCTGGCTGGCTCTGCGTACACCTTCAACGTGGCACGCCAAGAGCGGCGCAACGGGCTGGCGGTAGCGGGGGTAGGTGGGGAAGCGTCGGACATGGTGCGGTGCAAAAAGCGTTGCTCCATTATCACTAGGGTCTGGGACGGAGGAGACGGAAATCGCGATCCTGTATCTACCGCCCCAGACCCTCTACCGCTACCATGACAGCCCACATGACCTGCGCCACACCCCCTGTTACCGTTGATTGCAGCATTCGCCATTACTGCGGCGAGCATGCGGCGCATGTGCACGACGGTCACGCCCAGCTGCTGTATGCGCTGGCGGGGCGCATGGAGCTGGAAGTCGATGGCCGCAGCAGCTTTGTCGACACCGCCTGCGGGCTGCTGATACCCGCAGGCAGCCGCCACGGCTATCTGGCCCCGCCGGGCGCGCAAATGCTGGTGCTGGATGTGGCGGGCATCGCCCACGCCGCGCTGGACAAGGTACGCCGGTTTCAAGTGCCCGCCGCTGCACGCTGCACACCGCAGCTCATGCCCGCAGCGCAGCGCTTGCAACTGCTGCTGCAATCCCCGGTGCTGCTGCCACGACGTGCGGTGGATGTGGCGGCCATCGAAGCACAGGTGCGCGCCCGCTTGCACAGCGACTGGCCCACGGCCCGTCTGGCGGCCTTGGCCCATCTCAGCCCCCAGCGCTTTCATGCACGCTGGCAGGAGCTGACGGGGCAGACCCCGCAGCAATGGCTGCGCCAGATACGGCTGGATGAGGCCGAGCGCCTGCTGGCGCGTGGCCGCAGCCTAGAGGCCTGTGCCCGCAGCTGCGGCTATGCCACAGCCAGCGCTTTGGCCTATGCGCTGCGGCGCGACCGCCAGACCGGTGCGCGGCACGTGCGCAGCCAAGTGCCAGGCTGCACCCGCACGGCGGGCTGACAGCAGGCCGCGCACTATGCGCGTTGCTCGACATTCGCGGCGGCCTTTGGTGACAGCATCGCTGCATGCCGCAATTTTCTTCCTCCCTGCACGGTGTCGTGCTTGTACTTCTGGCTGCTGTACTGTGGGGCACCACGGGCACTGCCAACAGTTTTGCCCCCGAGGGCATGCCGCCGTTCTGGGTGGGCGCGCTGCGGCTGGTCATGGCTGGTGCATTCTTTGTGCTGCTGGGCAGTGTGCTCAAGGGCAGCGCCACCACCCGCCAAGCGCCGCTGCACTGGGGGCGCATGCTGCTGTGTGCGCTGTGCATGGTCACCTACAACCTGGCCTTTTTTGCGGGCCTGCAATCCACCGGTATTGGCCTGGGCACCGCGGTGGCGATTGGCTCCAGCCCCGTGTGGGCCGGCCTGCTGCAAGCGCTCATGCTGCGCCGCTGGCCCGGCGGGCTGTGGTGGCTGGGCACCACGGTGGGCGTGATCGGCGGCTTTGTGATGACCCAAGGCAAAGGGGGCGACATGGGCGCTTCAGCCACCGGCTTGCTGCTGTGCCTGCTGGCGGGCTTGGCCTATGGCGCCTATGCCGTCATCAGCCAGCCGCTGATCGTGCAGTCGGGCGTGACCCGCGTGAATGCCTGGGTATTTTTCAGCGCCGCGCTGATTGCGGTGTCCATCGCTGCGCTGCTGGGCGGCATGCCCCACACCAACGCACAGGGCTGGGCCGTGGTGGTGTATCTGGGGGTGGTGGCCACAGGGGTGGCGTATTTGCTGTTTTCCATCGGCCTGCGCAGCATTTCTGCGGCCACCAGCGTGGCCTTGAGCAAGTTCGAGCCCATCACCGCCTTTGTGTTGGCGATGGTGGTGGTGGGCGAGCGCCCCGGCTGGCTGGCCTGGTGTGGCTTGGCACTGGTGTTGCTGGGCTTGTGGCTGGTGGTGCACAGCGAAATGCGACAAAACCGACAGACCTAGCCGCGCCCCCGCTTTTACACTGGAGGCGTTTGAAGATGGAGCCACGCATGTCCCCTGTTGAATCCCTGCCCCTACCTATGTCCGACTCTTGCGCCACCACCTGCTGGTGCGGCAGCGCGCATGCGGGTGCAAGGCACAGCCTGTGGCAGGCACGGCGCGCTTTTTTGCAACTGGGGGGCAGCGCCATGGCTGCGGCAGCCGTGCCCGCTTGGGCCCAGGTGCAAGTGGGCGAAGCCTCGCGCCTGCGCCATCTGGTGCCCGCCGAAGAGTTGGAACAAGCCGCCAGCCAGCAATATGCGCAGCTGATTCAGCAAGCCCAGTCCAAAGGCGCCCTGGTGGCGCCCAACGACCCGCAAACCCAGCGCCTGCACCGGATTGCCAAGGCCTTGATTCCCCACACCTATGCGTGGAACGAGCGGGCCCGCAACTGGCAGTGGGCCGTGGCCTTGATTCGCAGCGACGATGTGAATGCGTTTTGCATGCCCGGGGGCAAGATTGCGTTTTTCACCGGCATCATCCAAAAGCTGCAGCTCACGGACGATGAGATCGCCATGGTCATGGGCCACGAAATGGCCCACGCCCTGCGCGAGCATTCGCGCGAGCAGCTGGCCAAAAACTCGGCCACCAGCCTCGGCATCTCGCTGGGCGCCCAGTTGCTGGGCCTGGGCGATGTGGGCAACTACGCCGCACGGCTGGGCGGCCAGCTGCTGAGCCTGCGCTTTAGCCGCAACGACGAAAGCGATGCCGATCTGGTGGGGCTGGAGATTGCCGCACGCGCAGGCTACAACCCACAGGCTGCTGTGGCGCTGTGGGAGAAAATGGGCAACGCCACCGGCAACAATGCCAATGGTCTGTCTTTCCTCTCCACACACCCCAGCGGGCCCGAGCGCATTCGTGAACTGCAGCGCAACGTGCCCAGCGTGCAGGGCCTGTACCAAGCGGCGCGCCGTTCGCGCTAGACCATGCGGGCGAGCGCGCAGTACACCGGTCTTAGCCCAGCGCTTTCAATCCATCATCAATAGCGGCTGCAAGCGTTGCAGCACTTGCGCGAAGCGCTACCGTTTCAGCAGCATCCAGCTGCGGCATCAACGGCGCAGAAGCCCCGCGGCTGCTGATCACATGCGGCAGCGACACGCAGGTGTTGGTCACCCCCAGCAGATGGGGCATGAAGGTGGAGACCGGGTGGATGCTGCTTTCATCTTCGACCATCGCCTTGACCAGGCGCGCAATGCAGCCACCAATCCCGAAGTTCGACACCCCCTTGCCCGCCTTGATGCGGTAAGCCGCCGTGCGCACATCGTGCTCCATCTGCTGCTGCAAGGCGGCATCAATGGGGCGGCCCCGCTGCACGGCAAACTCCAGCACCGGCATGCCGGCGATCAGGGCGTTGGACCAATGCACCACGGACGAGTCGCCGTGCTCACCCAGCACATAGGCGTGGATGGAAGCGGGCGCCACATCCAGGTGCTGCGCCAGACGATCACGGAAACGGATGGAGTCAAGCGTGCAGCCCGTACCAATCGCACGGCCCGGCGCCACGCCAAAGCGCTGCACCGCTATGGCGGGCATGACATCCACCGGGTTGGTGGCAAACAGCAACACGGTGTCGGGTGCGGCCTTGAGCACCTGGGCCAAGATGCCATCCATGATGTGCAGATTCTGGTGCAGCAGCTGCAGCCGGGTTTGGCCAGGCTGCAGGCTGGCCCCCGCCGTAATCACCACCACGGCCGCGCCCGCCAAATCGGCATAGCTGCCTTCCACCACACGCGCGGAGGTGCCAAATGCGGCGGCATGGGCAATGTCTGCGGCCTCGCCCGCAGCGCGTGCGGGGTTGGTGTCCACCAGCACGATGTCGCTGATGCCCGGCATGGCCGAGAGCAAATACCCCGCTGCAGCGCCCACCTGACCGGCCCCAATAATTCCAATTCGCGCACCCATCTCTGTCCTTTGTTTGCTGGCAATGCCCGCATGCTAGGAGATCAAGGGTTTACCCGAGAGATTTAGCGCCCGATTGATTGACGCGCATCAATATTGCAAAGGGCTTTGCGCTTTTTTGTGCCGCAGCGGCCGGGCACTGCAGTACCGCCCACTCGCGGCTGGGCAGGTGAAAAGTGCTTTTCAGTTGCTGCATGCAGCTTCAGGTATTGCCCACATAGGGATTCGTCTTGCGCTCGCGACCAAAGCTGCTCTCTGGCCCGTGGCCGGGAATAAACACCGTCTGATCGCCCATGGGCCACAGGCGCTGCACGATGGAATCAATCAGCTGCTGGTGGTTACCCTGGGGAAAATCGGTGCGGCCAATGCTGCCGGCAAACAGCACATCGCCCACAAAGCAGCGGTCAATTTGCGGTGCATGAAACACCACATGCCCCGGCGTGTGGCCGGGCGTGTGGCGCACGTTCAGCGTCTCGAACCCGATGCGCACGGTATCGCCATCTTGCAGCCAGCGTGTGGGCTCAAACGGCTCTGCCGGGGGAAAGCCAAACATCGCCCCTTGCTGCGGCAGCCCGGCAATCCAGAAACGGTCGCCCTCATGCGGCCCCACGATGTCCAGCTTGAACTTGTCGGCCAGCTCGGCCACACCGCCTGCGTGGTCGATGTGGGCGTGCGTCAGCCAAATGGCTTTGGGCTGCAGCCCCAGGCGCTCCAGCTCCCATTCAATCGTCTCTAGATCCCCTCCGGGGTCCACCACGGCCGCCTCTTTGGTCTGGTCGCACCACACCAAAGAGCAGTTTTGTTGAAAGGCGGTGACGGGGATGGTGTGGTAGTGCAGCATGGGCGATGGTGAAAGCAAAGGGGTGGGGGAATGCGCGCATTGTGGCCGAAGGCATGCACAAGAAAAAAGCCTTGTGGGCCCACGGCGCACAAGGCTTTGCAGCAGTGCCGCCGGCGAACTTAGCTGCCCAGCTTGAGCACTCCGCGCATGATGAAGGAGTGCCCAGGGAAGGAGCACAGGTAGGTGTACTCGGTGCCGGGCTTAAGCTTGGCCACCTCAAAGTCAAAGGTGGTGGTTTCACCGCCGCCAATCATCTTGGAGTAGCCAATCACGCGGCTATCGCCGGGCTTGACGTAGTCCGCCGCCATGCCGGCTTTCATGCCATCGGCCGCGGCCGCGTTGGCGTCTGCCGTGGTGGTCAGCACGATGTTGTGGCCCATCGACGACTTGGGCATCTTGCCGGTGTGCTTCAAGGTCATGGTGTATGTGGTGCAAGACTTGGGCACTTCGACCTGCTTGATGTTGAACTGCATCTGGTCATTGCCTTCAATGGTGATGGCGCAATCTGCAGCCATCGCGGGGGCAGCCATTCCACCTGCAGCCATCACGGCCAGCATTATCCAGGTCTTCTTCACGGTCAACATCCTTTGCAAGGGTTAAAAGAGCAAGCTGCAGCGCCAACACACTGCAATCCGCAGACATTCTGAAACAAATCTCTACAAAAGGTCGGCTTTTCACTGCTACGTGGTACAGAAGTTTTTATTTCGCTATGATTTTTTTGACTCGCATCAAACGCCGTAGAGCACGAATGCGACAACCGCTTCGCTTTAAATAGCTGCTTGCGCTTGATTTCATTGAATTTCCAATAGTTTTTTATCTGAAAGCTAAGAAAAACCAGCGCTAAGCGCTCTTAAAAAAACTTCCTGCCCCTACCGCTGTGCCTCCGGCGACGATCACAACCGATGACACACGCAGCGGCAGGCCCGCCGCCCTCCCCTTGATCGCGCATCGCATGCGTGCCGGTATTAGCCCCATCCACACATGGCCCGACGGCGCTTTGCATAATCTGCGATCTACTTTGACTTGCGCTGTTGTGAATACTTCTGCTGTTGCTGCACCTGTGTGCCAAGCTTCTTTCTCTGAACGCGACTTCCGCAATGCGCTGGGGCAATTCGCCACCGGTGTGACGGTAGTCACCACGGCCGATGCGCAAGGCAATCCCGTGGGCATGACGGTGAGCTCGTTCAACTCCGTCTCGCTCGATCCTGCACTGGTGCTGTGGAGCATTGCGCGCAGCTCGGGCAGCTTTGCGGCTTTTGCCCAAAGCAGCCACTACGCCATCCATGTGCTGGCCAGCCACCACAAGGCACTGGCCTTCCAGTTCGCGCAGCGCGGTATTGACCGCTTTGCCGGCGTGGAGTGGTCGGCCAACGCGCAAGGCGTGCCGCTGCTGGCCGATGCGCTGGCCACCTTTGAGTGCCGCGCACGCAGCCAGTACCCGGAAGGCGACCACCTGATCATGGTGGGCGAAGTGCTGGCCTGCCACCATAGCGCCAACGCGGCCCCTTTGCTCTACCACGCAGGCCAGATGCGCTAGAGCGGCGTGCCGTAGCGCACGGCACCCATAAAAAAAACCGCAGCACCCTATCGGGCCTGCGGTTTTTTTGCGTCTGACTCCAGGCTTAGCGCGAAGACTCTGGCAGCTCGATCTTCACTTCCAGCACTTCCAGGTTGTCTTGGCGCTCCAGCTGCACCTTGATGTCTTCGGGGTTGATCGACACGTACTTGGAGATCACCGCCATCAGCTCGCGCTGCAGCGCGGGCAGGTAGTCGGGCTGGCCCGAAGCGCCCCCCACGCGTTCACGCGCAAGGATGATTTGCAACCGCTCTTTGGCCACCGAAGCCGATTTTTTCTTCTCACCCAACAGCATAGAAATAATGGACATGGCTGCTTACCTCCCGCCAAACATGCGCTTGAAGAAACCGGGCTTGCTTGCCTCGGTAAAACGCATCGGCTTTTCTTCGCCCAGAAAACGGGCAATCACGTCCTTGTAAGCCTCGGAAACGTCCGAGCCTTCCATGTGCACCGCGGGCACGCCCTGGTTCGAGGCTTGCAGCACGGTCTCCGACTCGGGGATCACGCCAATCAGGGGAATGCGCAGAATGTCTTCAATGTCCTGAATGGACAGCATCTGGCCGTCTTCCACGCGGTTGGGGTTGTAGCGTGTGATCAGCAAGTGCTCTTTCACGCTCTGGCCCTTGGCCGCCTTGTCGGTCTTGGAGCCCAGCATGCCCAAGATGCGGTCCGAGTCGCGCACCGAAGAGACTTCGGGGTTGGTGGTCACCAGCGCCTCATCGGCGAAGTGCATGGCCATCAGCGCGCCGCTTTCAATGCCCGCAGGGGAGTCGCAGATGATGAAATCAAACCCCATCGCAGACAGGTCGTCCAGCACCTTTTTGACGCCTTCTTGCGTCAAGGCTTCCTTGTCGCGGGTTTGCGAGGCGGCCAGCACAAACAGGTTGTCGCACTGCTTGTCTTTGATCAGCGCCTGATTGAGGTTGGCTTCACCTTGGATCACATTGATCAGGTCATACACCACGCGGCGCTCGCAGCCCATGATCAGATCCAGATTGCGCAGGCCGACGTCAAAGTCGATCACCGCGGTTTTGTGGCCGCGCAGGGCCAAGCCAGATGCAAAACTTGCGCTGGTGGTGGTCTTACCCACGCCACCTTTACCAGAGGTCACTACGACAATTTTGGCCATGTTTGCTGGGTTCCTTAGCGAAGAATCTTGTAGAAAATGGGTGTGTGGAGAGTGCGGTTGCAGGTGCTCATGCTAAACGCATGGGCTCAATCACCAGTTTTTCACCCTCTAGACGGGCTTGGGCAGGCTTGCCTGCGATGTCTTGGGGCAGGTCCGCTTCCAGCGCCCGGTAGTTGCCCGCAATCGACAGCAGCTGCGGCTCCATGCAGGTGCTGAAAATGCGCGCTTCGGTATTGCCGCGCGCCCCGGCCACGGCACGACCCCGCAAGGGTGCGTAGACATGGACGTTGCCATCGGCGATCACTTCCGCACCATAGCTGACCACGGCCAGCACCACCAGATCACAGCCCTTGGCATAAACCTGCTGGCCGGAGCGCAAGGGCTTGTCAATGATCATGGCGTTGGCAGCAGGCGCAGGCACTTCGCGCACCACCTCCACGGGCACTTCACGGATGATTTCCACCTCGCGCACCACTTCTTTGGTGCGCACGGGGTGGGCATCCGGGGCGGGCATCAGCCCCGCGTCATGCGCTGCGGCCATCTGCTGCGCCGAGCCATTGCACACGGCCACCGGCAAGGTGCGGTGTTTTTTCAACAGCTTGATGAGCTTGGGAAAGTCAATCGCCTCGGTGCTGTCACGTACATGCTGCAAGTCCACCAGCACCGGGTCGTTATCAAAAAAATCGGGGTCGTCCGCCAGGCGCTGGGCCAAGTCTTTGGCCAGGACAGCGACCTGGGTGTCGCGCAATGCCACCGCCATCACCGGCAACTGGGCGCTTTTAAGGTCAAAGCTGGATCGGGCGGTGCCCTGCGAGTCAACGGCCATGGTGTGGAGTGCGAAAAAAGAAAGGGACGCGAACTCAAAACGCGCTAAGTGTACCCCGCAAGCCTGCGCCGCCCATGCAGCGCTGGGGGCTCGGCGCAACACCCTGTATACAGCGCAGGCATCCCAGCGTCTATGCAACCAGCGCTTGCTTGCGCTGCGCATAGCCTACAAACCAGTCCAGACTGGCGGGGTTGGCCATGGTGTCTGGGTTGACCACCTTCTGCAAAGGCTGGCCCAGCAACAGCTTTTTGATGGGCAGCTCCTGCTTTTTGCCCGTCAGGGTGCGGGGAATCTCTGCGACCTGCACGATTTCATCGGGCACAAAGCGCGGGGAAAGCGCCTGACGGATGGCCGCTGCCAGCTTGGCCTGCAGCGCAGCATCCAACTGCAGCCCATCGCGCAGCACCACAAACATGGGCATAAAGCTCTCGCGGCCCAGGTATTCCAAATCCACCACCATGCTGTCCAGCACCTCGGGCAACGCTTCCACGGCGCTGTAGATTTCGCTGGTGCCCATGCGCAGGCCATGGCGGTTGATAGTGGCGTCGCTGCGGCCATAGATGGTGCAGCCGCCATGCGGCGATACTTTGAGCCAGTCACCGTGGCGCCACACACCACCCATGGCGGCCGCCCCATCGCCGCCACCGGGCTGGCGCCCATGGCCGGCGGGGTACATGTCAAAGTAGCTGCCCAGATAGCGCTGGTTGCCCGCATCACCCCAGAAATACAGCGGCATGGACGGAATAGGCTGGGTGCACACCAACTCCCCTACGGCGTCGGTCACGGGTTCGCCCGCCTCGTTCCAGGCCTCCACGGCCGCGCCCAGCATGCGGCACTGCATTTCGCCCGGTTGCTGGGGCAGCTCGCGATTGCCGCCAATAAAGGCGCCACAAAAGTCTGTGCCGCCCGACAAATTGTTCCACCAGATATGGGGCGTGCCCATCTGCGCAAATTGC
Organism: Comamonas jiangduensis; assembly: GCF_030162955.1. NCBI lineage: Bacteria > Pseudomonadati > Pseudomonadota > Betaproteobacteria > Burkholderiales > Comamonadaceae > Comamonas > Comamonas jiangduensis. The sequence continues at coordinate 47,381 of NZ_JARXOV010000004.1, read as the reverse complement.
TGCGTGCCCCAGGCTTGCACATCGGGCGACAGGGGCGAGCCGGTGCTGCCCAGCGAAGTGATGCGCGACAAATCCCCGCATTGCGCCAAATCCAGGCCCGCCTTCATGCAGTTGGCATAAAACGCCGCACCCGCGCCAAAGCTGGAGACCTGGTGGCGTGCCGCAAAGCGCCACAGCACACCCCAGTCGGGCTGATCCTTGCTGCCACCGGGGCTGCCGTCGAAGATGACGCAGGTGGTGCCGCCCAGCAGGCCTGCAACCTGCGAGTTCCACATCACCCAGCCGGTGGAGCTGTACCAGTGAAAGCGCTCGCCCCAGCTCTCGGGGTCGTAGCTGCAGCCCACATCGTTGTGCAAAGCTTTCATGGCCAGCGCCACAATCACGATGCCGCCATGCCCGTGCACGATGGGCTTGGGCAAGCCCGTGGTGCCACTGGAATACACAATCCACAGCGGGTGGTCAAACGGCAGCCACTGCGGCGCAAACGCGGCCACCGCCGCATCGTCGCGCGCCACGGCATCGCTCCAGCTGGCGCTGTCCGGCACCTGCTGCGTGGCAAACGGGGTGTGCAGCACCAGCATGTGCTGCACGCTGGGCAGTTGCGCGCGCAGTTCGCTGGCGATCTGCCCCCGGTCCATGGCCTTGCCGGCGTAATACACGCCATCCACGGCAATCAATACTTTAGGTTCGATCTGCTTGAAGCGGTCCAGCACCGCTGCCGTTCCCATGTCGGGCGAGCACACACTCCACACACCGCCCACGCTGGCCACGGCCAGAAAAGCGACGATCGCCTGCGGAATGTTGGGCAGGTATGCCGCCACGCGGTCACCGGGCTGCACGCCATGCGCCTGCAAATGCAGGGCCAAGGAGGCAACTTGGCGGCGCAATTCGGGCCAGCTCAACTCGGTCACTTCACCGCGCTCGTTCTCTGCAATCACGGCAGGCATGCCCGCCGCGTGGGCGGCATCCACATGGCGCAGCACCTGCTGGGCGTAATTGACCTGTGCGCCCGGGAACCACTGGGCGCCCGGCATCACGTTGCGGCCCAGCGCTGCGCTGTGCGGTGTGGGGGACTGCATCTCAAAATAATCCCAGATGCTTTGCCAAAAGCCATCCAGATCAGTGACCGACCAGCGCCACAGTGCGTCGTAGCTCTCAAAATGCAGCCCTCGGGTTTGCGCCAGCCAGTTTTGGTAGCGGCGCATCAAAGGGGTACGGCGGGTGTGGGGCATGGTAGTTGCAGGCATGGGCACCACCCTAGCGCTGACCGGTGCCCGCCGCCATGCCAGCGTCCCGAATTGACAAGCCCCAAGTTTTCAACCGTTGGTCGGCGGCGATAGAAGGCGCACCCACACCGTGCCCTTGATACAGTGCAAGCCATCCAGCGCGCAAACCGACGCACAATGCGCCTTCAGCACTGACAAAGACCGCCTACAGACCGGGCCACAATAGGGGCCCACTTTCACAGTGATTGCACACATGTCCATGAACACCGATGTCCTTATCGTGGGCGCAGGTCCTGCCGGCCTGTCGCTCGCCATCTCTTTGGCCCACGCGGGCTTGCAAGCCACGGTGCTGGAGCTGCAGGACGAATCCCAACTGGCCAGCCCCGCGCCCGATGGCCGCGAGATTGCGCTGACCCACCCCAGCGTGCAGACCTTGCAGCGCCTGGGCACCTGGGCGCGCCTGCAGGATCACGAGATCGGCATGATTCGGGACGCCATCGTGCACGATGGCCCGGTGGGTGTGCGCTCCACGCTCGACATCGTCGCGGAGGGCAGCGGTGCAGACTATCTGGGCCGTATCGTGCCCAACTTTGCGCTGCGCCGCACCGCCTGGGAAGTGGCCAGCACCACCCAGGGCGTGCACATCATCACCGGCGCACGGGTGACGCAAGTCACCACCAGCGACAGCCACGCCGAAGTGCATTACACGCAGGACGACAACGGGGTGCGCGTGGATGCGGCCCCGCTCAAAGCCCCGCTGGTCGTGGCCGCAGACAGCCGTTTTTCTGCGGTGCGGCGCATGCTGGGCGTGGGCACGCAAATGACCGACTTTGGCCGCAGCGTGATCGTCTGCCGCATGCGCACCAGCATCTCGCACGAAGACAAGGCCCATGAGTGCTTTGGCTATGACCGCACCCTGGCTATCTTGCCCGTGCAGCCCGACCCGGACACCGGCGAGCTGCTGTGCTCGGCCGTGGTCACCACCGATTCGGCCGATGCGCAGCAACTGATGCAGCTGTCGCCCGAAGACTTTGCCGCCCATGTGCAAAACCACTTCCAAAGCCGTCTGGGCGATATGCAACTGGTGGGCGAGCGCCACATTTACCCCCTGGTGGCCACCTATGCCCACCGTTTCAGTGGTGAGCGTTTTGCCCTGCTGGGCGACGCCGCGGTCGGCATGCACCCGGTCACGGCCCATGGCTACAACCTGGGCCTGTCCGGCGTGGAACGCCTGACCGCCTGCATCGTCTCTGCCCGCGCTGCCGGTCAAGACTGGGGCAAGGCCGCCGTGCTGGCCCCCTACGCACAGGGCCACCACCGCCATGCCTGGCCCATCTTCCAGGGCACCAACACGGTGGTGAAGCTGTTTACCGATGCGCGCCCCGTGCCCCGCTTGGTGCGCACAGCCATCATTGAGGCCTCGCGCCGCATTCCGCCCCTCAAGGCCGCCATCGTGGCCCAGCTCACCGGTCGCAGCGCCTGGACGCTGATAGGCCGCCAATTGCCGCGCCCACCGTTTTTTCCGCGCAACAGCCGCTGACCCCAGCGCACGCAAAAACAGGAGTGCCTAGCGCTGGTGTTTGCTTGCTTTTGAAGCCTTAAGCGCCTCAATGCAAGCAAACACTTGCGCTACATGCTCCTAAAAACAAAGCCCAGCAAAAACCACGCTGGCACGCTCTCTGCTTCCTCTTATCTGACATGGCAGCACGTGTGCGCTGCCCGGCGGTGTCGCGTGCGCGCGAAAGCCTCTAACATCGCGCCAGCAATTTTTACGGAGCCATACAAATGGGAATGTTTTCCTGGACTGAAAAGTCCCCAGCCGTGCTGCAAGGCGGCGGCGTCATTGGGCCTGATGAGCGCCTGCCCTGGACACAAACCGGCCTGATGGGCATTCAGCACGTGATCGCCATGTTTGGCTCGACCGTGCTGGCTCCCATCCTCATGGGCTTTGACCCCAACGTGGCCGTGCTGATGAGCGGTATCGGCACCCTGATCTTCTTTCTCATCACCGGCGGCAAAGTGCCCAGTTACCTGGGCTCGTCGTTTGCCTTCATCGGCGTGGTGATTGCCGCCACCGGCTTTGCAGGCCAGGGCGCCAACGGCAACATTGGCGTGGCGCTGGGCGGCATCATCATGTGCGGCTTGGTCTACACCTTGATTGGTGTCGTGGTGCACCTGGTGGGTACGGGCTGGATCGAGCGCTTCATGCCCCCGGTTGTGACCGGTGCCGTGGTGGCGGTGATTGGCCTGAATCTGGCGGCCATTCCCGTCAAGAACATGGCGGCCAACAACTTTGAAGCCTGGATGCAGGCGGTGACCTTTGTGTCCGTGGCCCTGGTGGCCGTGTTCACCAAGGGCATGCTGCAGCGCCTGCTGATTTTGATTGGCCTGATTGTGGCCAGCATCATCTACGCCGTGCTGACCAACGGCATGGGCCTGGGCAAGCCGGTGGACCTGAGCGGCGTGGCGAATGCGGCATGGTTTGGCCTGCCCACCTTCCACTCGCCCGTGTTTGACGCCAACGCCATGCTGCTGATCGTGCCCGTGGTCATCATCTTGGTGGCCGAGAACCTGGGCCACATCAAGGCCGTGACCGCCATGACCGGCAAGAACCTGGACCAGTACATGGGCCGGGCCTTCATCGGTGACGGCGTGGCCACCATGGTCTCCGGCGCAGCCGGCGGCACGGGCGTGACCACCTACGCCGAAAACATCGGCGTCATGGCCGCTACCCGCATCTACTCGACCGCCGTGTTCATGGTGGCCGCCATCTTGGCGGTGCTCCTAGGCTTTAGCCCCAAGTTTGGCGCACTGATTCAGGCGATTCCGCTGCCCGTCATGGGTGGCGTGTCCATCGTGGTGTTCGGCCTGATCGCGATTGCGGGGGCCAAGATCTGGGTGGACAACAAGGTGGACTTCTCGGACACCAAGAACCTGATCGTGGCGGCCATCACCCTGATTTTGGGCACTGGCGAATTCACGCTGAAGTTTGGCGACTTCGCCCTGGGCGGCATTGGTTGCGCCACGTTTGGCGCCATCTTGCTGTACGCACTGCTGAGCCGCGCCAAGACGCACTAAGCACACTCGACGCACCGCATGCCGCGCTCTGCGGCGGATGCGCACCACCGACCTGCATGCAGGTCGGTTTTTTTCGCCCAATCATGCTGCACCGCAGCATTTCCAAGAGCAAGCCATTGCGCCATGAAGTAAGCGATCGCTGCCTGGTATCGCACGTAATAACAATAGGTTAGATACACACCAAGCCATACCCGCTATTCTGTGGCAGAGGGTTAACACTGATACCATCACCCCCGGAGATTGGAGCCTGTAGAACTGCAGCACGCAAGACCCTGCGCAGCGCACCGCGTGGTGCCTGCGCTGAAAAAAACCTTGCTACTGCAGTTGCACAGCCCCTACAAAGCCGCCGCCACAGGCGGCTTGTTTTTGCAAAGTTGGAGAAACCTCGATGAGCCTGGCAGAGCGCGTGCGCTACCCACAATTTAATAACCTCCTCATGTCGGCCGAAGCGGCCGCAGCCCTGATTCCACACGGCGTGAACGTGGGCATGAGCGGCTTTACCGGTGCGGGCTACCCCAAGGCGCTGCCCCAGGCGATTGCTGCCCGCGCCAAGGCCGAGCATGCCGCAGGCAAGCCCTACAAGATCAATGTATGGACCGGCGCTTCCACCGCTGCCGAATGCGATGGCGTGATGGCCGAAGCCCACGCCCTGGGCCAGCGCCTGCCCTTCAACACCGACCCGATCGCGCGCAAGGCCATCAACAGCGGCGAGATCGACTTCATCGACATGCACCTGTCGCACGTGGCCCAGCACGCCTGGTTTGGCTTCCTCGGCCACATGCACATTGCGGTGGTGGAAGTGCTGGGCGTAACCGCCGATGGCCTGCTGATTCCGTCGACCGCCGTGGGCAACAACAAGACCTGGCTGGAAATTGCGGACAAGGTGATCCTGGAAGTGAACACCAAGCCGCCCGCCAAGATGGAAGGCATGCACGACATCTACTACGGCACCGCCATTCCACCGCGCCGCATGCCCATCAGCATGACGCATGCCGATGACCGCATTGGTGAGCAGTACCTGCGTGTCGACCCCGCCAAGGTGATTGCCGTGGTGGAAACCCACAAGGGTGACCGCGACAACGTGTTTGCAGCGCCCGATGCGCAGTCCAACACCATCGCGGCCTCCATCATCGATTTCCTCTCGCACGAGATGAAGATGGGCCGCCTGCCCAAGGAAATGCTGCCCATCCAGTCGGGCGTGGGCAATGTGGCCAACGCCGTGCTGGCCGGTTTGCTGACCGGCCCGTTCGAGAACCTGCTGGGCTTCACCGAAGTGCTGCAAGACGGCATGCTGGACCTGCTGCGCGCAGGCAAGATGACCAAGGCCTCGGCCACGTCCATTTCGCTGTCTGCAGCGGCCTACAAGGACTTTGAGGACAACATCGACTTCTACCGCGAGCGCATCATCTTGCGCCCGCAGGAAATCTCGAACCACCCGGAGCTGGTGCGCCGTCTGGGCATCATCGCCATGAACTCAATGATCGAGGCCGACATCTACGGCAACATCAACTCCACCCACGTGATGGGCACGGGCATGATGAACGGCATCGGCGGCTCGGGCGACTTTGCGCGCAACGGCTACCTGTCGTTCTTCGTCACGCCCTCGGTGGCCAAGGACGGCAAGATCAGCTGCATCGTGCCCATGTGCTCGCACGTGGATCACACCGAGCACGACACGCAGATCATCGTCACCGAACAAGGTCTGGCCGATCTGCGCGGCCTGTCACCCAAGCAGCGCGCCAAAGTCATCATTGAAAAGTGTGCGCACCCGGACTACCGCGACCAGTTGCAGGACTACTTTGACCGCGCCCGCCACCAAGGCGCACAGCACACGCCGCACATCCTGACCGAGGCACTGAGCTGGCACCAGCGCTTCATGGACACCGGCGACATGCGCATCTAAGCCACGCTGCGCCCACAAAAAAACCAGCTGCAAAGCAGCTGGTTTTTTTATGAATGTGCGCCGCTGAAAAGCGCTTTTCAGCCTAGGCCATGGTGACCGCAATAAAGGCCAGCAGAAACATCATGGCCGCGCCCACCAGGGGCAGGACCACAGGGATCAGGGGCACGACCGCTTCGACCGCATCTTCGGGCGGCTGGGGTGTGGCAGGATCATGGGAATCATTCATGGGCGCAACCTCCTCACTGCAAAGCGTTGAACAAGAACCGGCGCCGGGCCGACGGCCAGTTGCGGTTCATTCTAGGCAGGCAGCCCGGCCCGCGCGCACTGGCTAACCCTGAGGCCGGGGCCCGGGCTGCAAAAGGCTTTACAGCCGCGCGGTCTCCATGCCGCCGGCGCGCAGTGCCTGCAACACGTCTTCAATGTGCTGCACATTGCGCGTTTGCAGCACCAGATCAATATCAACGTTTTGCGCCGCCAGCAAGGTGAAGGCGCGCTGGTGGTGCACCTCTTCGATGTTGGCGCCAGCCTCGGCCACCGTGGCGGTAATTTTGGCCAGCACGCCGGGCACATCGCGTGCGCTCACGCGGATGCGCGCCAGCCGCCCCGAGCGTGCCATCCCGCGCTCAATGATGGCTGCCAGCAGCAGCGGGTCGATATTCCCCCCTGACAGCACCAAGCCCACTTTCTGACCCTGGAACTTCTCGCGGTGGCGAATCAGCGCCGCCAGCCCTGCCGCGCCTGCGCCTTCGACCAGGGTTTTCTCAATCTCCAGCAGCATGAGCACCGCCTGCTCAATATCGCCTTCGTCCACCAGCAGCAACTCGTCCACGCGCTCACGCACTACCGCCTGGGTGATAGTGCCGGCCGTGGCCACCGCAATGCCTTCGGCAATGGTGGATGTGCCCATGGGCAAGTGGCTGCCTTGCACCGCGTTGAGCATGGAGGGAAAGCGCTCCGTCTGCACCCCCACCACCCGTATCTCGGGCTTGAGGGCTTTGGCTGCGGTGGCAACGCCTGCAATCAGGCCGCCTCCGCCAATCGCCACCACCAGCGTATCCAGGTCCGGCTGATCGGCCAGCATCTCCAGCGCTAGCGTGCCCTGGCCGGCGGCCACCGCTTCGTCATCGAAGGGGTGCACAAAGGTCAGCTGGCGCTGTGCTGCCAGCTGGTAGGCATGCTGGCGTGCGGCTTCCAGCGTATCGCCATGCAACACCACTTCTGCGCCAAAGCCGCGCGTGCGCTCCACCTTCACGCCGGGCGTAAAGCGCGGCATCACGATGACGGCATGCACCCCCGTGCGCTGGGCGTGGTAGGCCAGGCCCTGGGCGTGGTTGCCCGCACTCATGGCGATCACACCGCGCGCTTTTTCTTCCGCGCTCAGCAGCTGCAGGCGGTTGCACGCGCCACGCTCTTTGAACGAGGCGGTGAACTGCAGGTTTTCAAATTTCAAAAACACCTGCGCACCGACGATGTGCGAGAGGGTTTTTGACTCCACACAGGGCGTGCGCAAGATGTGGTCGCGCAAGCGAACGGCGGCGGCTTGGATATCGGAATAACTCAGCATGGTCTGCACATTCTGGCGCAATGTGTGCGCTGGTGAAGCCCGTGTGGTTGCAAAATTCTTTTCAAATATTGAAGCGGCCAGCGCATGGATTTCCTTGCTTTCAGCATGAAAGCAATCGCAAATTGGCTTTAGATATGCGCAAGCTGCTACGTTCTTTTCATTGCGGCAATGCGCGCTGCAAAATGGCCTCGACATCACCGCCCTGCACATCCAGAGCCCCCACCACCCAGCCACAGCTGCTGGAGCCCAGCCTGGAGCGCACAAAGGCCTGCGCCACGGCCTGGGGCGCGTGCCGCAGCAACAAGCCCGCTTGTGCCGCCAGCACCAGTTGCTGCACCCAGTGGCGCGCCTGGGCCTCTAGCTGTGCGGCGGGCTGGCGCAGCGCCGCTGCCAGCGCCTGCAAAGTGTTGTGCAGCACCGGCACACCCTCGCAGTGCTGCTGCAGATCGTGCAACAAGCAGGCAGCGCCTTCAGGGTCACGCGCCAGCGCGCGCAGCACATCCAGGCACATGATGTTGCCCGAGCCTTCCCAGATGGAATTGACCGGCGCCTCGCGCAGCAGGCGCGCCATGACGCTGCGCTCCACATAACCGTTGCCACCCATGACTTCCATGGCCTCGGCCACCAGCGCCGTTGCGCGCTTGCAGATCCAGAATTTCGCGGCGGGGGTGAGCATGCGCTTCCAGGCCTGCTCCAGCGGGGAGGCCGCGTGCTCAAAGGCCTGTGCCAGGCGCATGCCCAGCGTCATGGCAGCTTCGCTTTCCAGCGCCAGGTCCGCCAGCACATTGCGCATCAACGGTTGCTGCACCAGCACCTTGCCAAAGGCCCGACGCTGGCGCGCATAGGCCAGTGCCTGCACGGTGGCCGTGCGCAAGATGGCGGCACTGCCGAGCACGCAGTTCAGGCGCGTCATGGCCGCCATCTCGATGATGGTGGGAATGCCCCGCCCTTCCTCACCCACCAGCACGCCCCAGGCGTCTTGAAACTCCACCTCGCTGCTAGCATTGCTGCGGTTGCCCAGCTTGTCTTTCAACTGCTGAATGCGAATGCTGTTGCGCGTGCCATCCGGGCGCCAGCGCGGCACCCACAAACAAGCGGGGCCGCTGCCATCGGCCAGCTGCGCCACGACCAGATGCGCATCGCTGGTGGGGGCCGAGAAAAACCATTTGTGACCGCGCAGCAGGTATGCGCCACCGCGCCCACCCGCTGCCACAGGCGTGGCCGTGGTGGTGTTGGCACGCACATCCGAGCCGCCTTGCTTTTCCGTCATGCCCATCCCGATCCACAGCGATGTTTTCTGGCTGCAAGGCAGGTCGCGGCTGTCATAACTGGGGCTGAACAACCCTGGCTTGAGCTGCGCCCACAACGCAGGCTCTTGGCGCAGCAGCCCAATCGCCGCTGTGGTCATGGTGGCGGGGCACAGCGTGCCCTGCTCCACCTGCCCGTGCAGGTAAAAGCCTGCAGCCCAGGCACTGAAGCGGCCCGGCTGCGCATTGTCAAACGGCAGGCTGACCAAGCCCTGCGCGCGGTACATGCCCAGCAAGGCATGCCATGCGGGATGAAACTCCACCGTTTCGCGCAAGCGCCCGCGTGCATCAAAGCGCTGCAATTGCGGGCCCGCGGTATTGGCCCAATGTGCCAGCTCCCACGCGGCTGAAGACCCGAGATCGTGGGCATACCGGTGCAACTGCGGCACCCAGGCCTGCGCCCCCGCGCGGGCCAATGCCTCCTGCAAGGCTGGGTCAGCGCCCAGCAAGTTCACGTCCCTCAGCTCATCAAACTGGTTGTGGACTTCGTGCGTTTCCCAAGGGTTCATGGCACACCTCCCAGACGGAACACGCAGTCTAAAAGCGTGGGGGAGGCGCAGCTACAGGGTCAACGCTAGCCGCTGATGCTCACCACGCGCAGCACCTCAGCGCCATAGGCTTCGAGCTTTTTGGCACCAATGCCGCTGATGCCTTGCAAGTCTGCCAAGGTCTGCGGATTGCGCTCGGCAATGCCCACCAGAGTGGCATCGTTGAAGATGACATAGGCCGGCAAATCGTGCGCCTTGGCCACCTCGGCGCGCCAGGCTTTGAGGTTGATGAAGCGCACCTGCGCATCAGGCCCCAGGTTGATGGCCGCTGCACTCGTTGGTGTGCTGCGCTTGTTGCTGCGCGTGCGCTGGGCCGCCACCGATTCGCGCAGCAAAACCTTCACCTCGCCGCGCAGCACGGCGCGCGACTGCGGCGTGAGCGTGAGCGTGTCAAACACATGGCCACTGTTCTCGCTGGTGACCTTGTGCAAGCCCAGCGCGCCCGTGGCCAGCAACTGGCGCATCACGCCGCGCAGCTGCTGCTCCGAATACTCTTTGCCCACGCCAAAAGCCGAGACTTTGTCGTGCAGATACTGCGTGACTTTGTCCGTGGTTTTGCCGCGCACCACGTCCATGATGTGGCCCGCACCAAAGGTCAGCTGGCTCATCTCGTGCACACGGTAAATGGTGGACAGCAGCTTGCGCGCGGCATCGGTGCCGTCCCAGATGGCGGGGGGGTGCAGGCAGTTGTCGCAGTTGCCACAGGGCTCGGACTGCTCGCCAAAGTACTGCAGCAGGCGCACCCGGCGGCAGTCGGTGGCTTCGGCCAGCGTCAGCAAGGCATCAAGCTTGCCGCGCAGCACATCTTTGAACACCTCTTCGGCATTGCCCTCGTCAATCATGCGGCGCTGGTTCACCACATCGGAGATGCCATAGGCCATCCATGCCTGCGCAGGCAGGCCATCGCGGCCCGCGCGGCCGGTTTCCTGGTAGTAGCCTTCGATGTTGCGCGGCATGTCCACGTGCGCCACAAAGCGCACATCGGGCTTGTCGATGCCCATGCCAAACGCAATCGTGGCCACCACCACAATCCCGTCTTCGCGCAAGAAGCGGTTCTGGTGCAGCTGGCGCATATCGCCGGGCAAGCCTGCGTGGTAGGGCAGCGCGTGGATACCGTGGTCCTGCAGCGTTTGCGCCAGCTCTTCCACGCGGCGGCGCGAGAGGCAGTACACCACGCCGGCTTCGCCCTCGTGCTCGTGCTTGATCCAGCGCACCAGCTGGTTGGTGACGTCTTTTTTCTCGACGATGGTGTAGCGGATATTGGGGCGGTCAAAGCTGCTGACAAACTGCTGCGCCTGCTCCAGGTGCAGGCGCTCGACGATATCGGCGCGGGTCAGTGCATCGGCCGTGGCCGTGAGCGCAATGCGCGGCACACCGGCATAGCGCTCATGCAGCACGGAAAGCGCTCGGTATTCGGGGCGAAAGTCATGCCCCCACTGGCTCACGCAATGCGCTTCGTCGATCGCAAACAGGCCCAGCTGGCCGTTGGCGTACAGGTCATCCAGCAACCCCAGAAAACGCGGTGTGACCAGGCGCTCCGGCGCCACATACAGCAGCGTGAGCTGGCCGCTTTGCATCTGCCATTCCACATCCTGCGCCTGCTGCCAGTCCAGCGAAGAATTGAGAAATGCGGCCTTCACGCCCGCTTCATGCAGCGCCCCGACCTGGTCGTGCATCAGCGCAATCAAAGGTGAAACCACAATCGCCACGCCCTGCCCTTGCTGCTGGCGCACGATGGCGGGAATTTGGTAGCACAGGCTTTTGCCACCGCCCGTGGGCATGAGCACCAGCGCGTCACCGCCTGCCACCACATGCTCGACGATGGCTTGCTGCGGGCCGCGAAAGGCTTCGTAGCCAAAGACATCTTGCAAAACGGTGTGGGCGGGGGACAAGGCAAATTCCTCTATCAGACGCGGGGAAACCGCGTATTGTGCGCTGCGCCAGTGCCTGCTGGCTCACACCACGACAAGCCCCCTGCGGACAAGTCTGTTTTACAGGGGTGCGCACAATTTTTGCCATACAACACACAAGTCAACTGGGCACTGAGGGTGCTCCCTGTCGGTTTTCGGAGACTTTATGCAACCCAAGATATATGTCGGCTTGGCACTGGCCATCTGCATCACATCCCACACGGTGTACGCACAGGATCTGGACGCACGCCCCACGTGGTATCTGCAAATCGCCCAAGGCGAGGAAAGCAGCCATGCCGCCGTCCTCGGTACGACGCTGCCATGGAAAAACGGGCCATGGTCTTTAGGCAGCGGCCAAGTACGCGGCCACTGGGACATCTGGCTTGGTGGCTGGTCCAACAAAGACCTCAACAACCACCGCTTCACCACCCCTGCGCTGGGTATCGGCCCCAGCCTGCGCTGGCGTGGGGCACAAGGTACATCGCCTTGGTTTGTGGAGGCTGGCACCGGCATCATGGCCACAGGCAAGCGGCTGTATAACGACGGCCAGCGCATGGGCACCCGCTTTAACTTCGCCAGCCATGTGGGGGTGGGTATGAACTTTGGGCACCAGCGTGCGCACGAGCTGTCGCTGCGGCTGCAGCATGCCTCCAACGCGGGCATCCAAAACCCCAACCCCGGCATCAATTTTGTGCAGCTGCGCTACGCGCACGCTTTCTGAAACGCTGTCACCAAGTACACACGCCGACCCCGCACAAGGCCACATCATGTGGCCTTATTGCTTTGGAGAACACCTACATGTCGATCTGGCTCAAACCCACGCAATTGGCCGACATCAACGCTCGCAACGCCCACACAGCGGTCGAGCATTTGGGCATTGAAATCACCGAGGTGGGCGATGACTCCTTGGTAGGCCGCGTGCCGGTGGACCACCGCACCAAGCAGCCGTTTGGCTTGCTGCATGGCGGTGTCAGCGTGGTGCTGGCTGAAACCCTGGGCTCCATCGCGGCCTACCACGCGGCACCCGAAGGTCACTTGGCCGTGGGCCTGGATATCAACGCCAACCACCTGCGCTCCGCGCGCAGCGGCTGGGTTACAGGCACCGCCAAAGCCGTGCACATTGGCAAGACCACGCAAGTCTGGCAAATCGACATGGTGGGCGATGACGGCAAGCCCACCTGCGTCTCCCGCATCACCATGGCCATCCTGCCGCCCAAGGCTTAAATACGTAGCGCGCCGCCTGCCGCGCTACCACCACGGGCTGCACGCGGAGACAGCAATCGCCGGCTACCAAGGCCAGCGGATAAGCCCGGCACTTGAAAAAAAATAGCTGCCTGCGCTCATCTGGCTTGGTTTTAAGGCTTAAATGCCCTGAAAAACCAGCTTGCAAGCGCGCAGGCAGCTCCTTTTTTTACATATGTCGCAGAGTGTCTGCCTCAGTCAGCGCTTTGCATCTGCGCCAGGCGCTCGCTCTTCCAGTACACATCGTCGCCGCCATCCATGCGGTTGAGCACGCGGGCCAGCACAAACAGCAAATCCGACAAGCGATTCAAATACTGGCGCGGGGCGGGGCGCATCGCCTCCTGCTCTTGCAGCGCCACCACGCTGCGCTCGGCGCGGCGCGCCACGGTGCGGCAGACATGGGCCTGCGACGCAGCGCGCGTGCCCGCAGGCAGGATGAATTCCAGCAAGCGCGGCAGCTGGGCGTTGTAGTGCGCCAAGGCTTCATCCAGCTGCAGCAGCGCATCGTCTTTGAGCAACTCATAGCCGGGCATCGCAATCTCACCGCCCAGGTTGAACAGCTGGTGCTGCACCTGCACCAGCACCTCGCGCACCTCCGCAGGCAAGGGCTCGCACAGCAACAGACCGATGTGGCTGTTCAGCTCGTCCACATCGCCCATGGCATGCGGGCGGCCGCTGTTTTTGGAAACACGGGTGTTGTCGCCCAGGCCCGTGGTGCCGTCGTCCCCGGTGCGTGTGGCAATTTGTGTAAGGCGATTGCCCATCAAAAACTCCTCATTGAATGCCCGCCAGCGGGCCGTAGCGGCCATTGTGCGTTACATGGTGCAGGCGAATGTTGGTGCAGGAAACAGCCCGCAAAAATCATGGACATAGTGGGCCGTGTTCGGTGCAATGGCCGCATGTTGAACTTGCCAAGGAGCACACAGATGCCAAGCAATCACCGCCACCTCCATGCTTTTGACCTGCGCAGCGTGGTGCTGTTTACCAGCCTGACCTTGGGCGGCACCACCGCAGTCTTCGCGCAGGCGGCAGCGCCTTCCACCCCCGACGCCAGCGCGCAGCCCACCCTCACCGCCAAGGCACTGACGCCTTCGGAAGTGTTCATGCGCAGCGATGTGAACCGCGATGGACAGCTCTCCCGCGCGGAAGCCAAAAACCTGCCCAGTGTGTCGGAACAGTTTGAGCAGTGGGACCGCGATGGCAACGGCCAGATTTCGCTGGAAGAGTTCTTGCTCAACGCCCAACGCCACGAATAAGCGCCTGGCACTTCACCCCGCCCATCCAGGTTGGGTGCCCAAGACGGGGCGTGAAGCCGCAGGCAGCACGTATGAAAGGCATACGTAGCAGGATCTTTTGAACACCTCTCAGCGCGCCCGCTCAACGCACCAAGGTCACACGCCTTGGCAGCCGCATCCCCGCTTGACGAATGCCGCAGCGCCCTTTTACGGGCGCTGCGCCGCAACTGCCGGTGGTATTCTTTTTGGGTGTTTTTGGAGTCCATGATGAACGCCCCCACCTCTTCCCTGCACTTGCAGCCCCGTGCTATTTCCCCGGCTTTTTTGCAGGCGCTGCAGTCCCGTTTTGGCAAGCAGTGCTCCACCGCCCAGGCCGTGTGCGAACAGCACGGCCGTGACGAAGGCTCCATCCAGGCCCCGCCGCCCGTGGCCGTGGTCTACGCCGAAAGCACGCAGGACGTGGCCGATGCCGTGCAACTGGCCGACCAGTACACCGTGCCCGTGATCGCCTACGGCGCCGGCTCCTCGCTGGAGGGCCATCTGCTGGCAGTGCAGGGCGGCATCAGCATCGACGTCAGCCGCATGCACCGCGTGCTGCGCGTCAACGCCGAGGACATGACCGTTACCGTGCAGCCCGGCATCCTGCGCAAGCAGCTCAACGACGCCATCAAGGACCAGGGCCTGTTCTTCCCCATCGACCCCGGGGCCGACGCCTCCATCGGCGGCATGACCGCCACGCGCGCCAGCGGCACGAATGCCGTGCGCTACGGCACCATGCGCGAGAACGTGCTGGCACTGGAGGTGGTGACCGCCAGCGGCGAGGTGATCCGCACCGGCAACCGCGCCAAGAAAAGTGCAGCCGGCTACGACCTGACGCGCCTGATGGTGGGCAGCGAAGGCACACTGGGCATCTTCACCGAGATCACGCTGCGCCTGTTCCCGCTGCCCGAAGCGGTGAGCGCCGCCGTGTGCTCCTTCCCCAGCATTGCCGACGCCGTGCACACCGTGATCCAGACCATCCAGATGGGTGTGCCCATCGCCCGCGTGGAGCTGGTGGACGCCGCCACCGTGGCCATGGTCAACAAGCACAGCAACCTCACGCTGCGCGAAGAACCCATGCTGCTGATGGAATTCCACGGCAGCCCCAACGGCGTGAAGGAACAGGCCGAGATGGTGCAAGACATTGCGGCCGAGTTCGACGCCAAGGGCTTTGAATGGGCCGACACGCCCGAAGAGCGCACCCGCCTGTTCACCGCCCGCCACAACGCCTACTTTGCCGGCATCCAAAGCCGCCCGGGCTGCCGCAGCATCACCACCGACACCTGCGTGCCCATCAGCCGCCTGGCCGACTGCCTGCTGGAGTCCATCGACGAAGTCAACGCCAGCGGCATCCCCTACTTCCTGGTGGGCCACGTGGGTGATGGCAACTTCCACTTCGGCTATTTGATCGACCCCGACAACCATGAAGAACGCGAGCGCGCCGAAGCCCTGAACCATGCCCTGGTGCGCCGCGCCATCGCCATGGAAGGCACCTGCACCGGCGAGCACGGCATCGGCATCCACAAGCAGGACTTTCTGCGCGAGGAATGCGGCGACGGCGCCATCGCCATGATGGCCGCCATCAAGCAGGCGCTGGACCCCAAGAACATCCTGAACCCGGGCAAGATCTTCACGCTGTAAGAAACTACACGATCGAAGCGGTTTGCTCCCAAAAAAAGAGCTTGTCACGCGCTCTGCAAGCGCACGACAAGCTCTTTTTGTTTGAATTCGTCACCCCGTGGGGTGACGAATTTTTTTGCGCTTTTTAGAAGCGGTAGCCCGGCGATTCGCGGTCCAGCTTGCGCAGCAGCGACGGCCAGACAAACGCCCCGCCCATGCCCCCGGTCTGCACCTTGGAGGCGTGGGCCACACCCTGCACGATGGCGGGGTTCACCTGCGTCAGCTCGGTGCCACCGGCCAGTGCATCGACCTGGATCTTGCAGGCCGCCTCAAACGTGTACATCGACAAAAACGCATCGGCAATGCTGCGCCCGCAGGTCAGCAGCCCATGGTTGCGCAGCATCAGAAAATTGGCGCGGCCCATATCGGCCTGCAGGCGCGGCTTCTCGTCGTCGCGAAAGGCCACGCCTTCGTAGTCGTGATAGGCCAGCGAGGCCAGCACAAACGTGCTTTGCTGGCTGATGGGCAGCACGCCGTGCTTTTGCGCACTCACCGCCACACCGGCGCGCGTGTGGGTGTGCAGCACGCACTGCACGTCCTCGCGCGCGGCATGCACGGCGCTGTGGATCACAAAGCCGGCCGGGTTCACCGGGTACGGTGAATCCATCAGCTTGTTGCACTGCATGTCCACCTTCACCAGCGAGGATGCCGTGATCTCGTCGAACATCAGCCCGTAGGGGTTGATCAGAAAGTGGTGCTCCGGCCCCGGCAGGCGCGCGCTGATGTGGGTGAAGACCAGATCGCTCCAGCCATACAGCGCCACCAGCCGGTAGCAGGCGGCCAGATCGACGCGCAACTGCCACTCTTCGGGGCTGACCAGGTGCTGCACGCTGGGAATGTCCGGGGATGCGGGAAGGGGTTGGCTCATGGGATGTCTCCTGGTGGTCGTGCGCACCACTCTAGGCAGCGCCCTGGGCGCTGTCTGTGCCGCAGCGGACACCTGCGGGCATGTCCCGATACGCCCGCACCACTCACACTGCCTCAGCCAGCGCACGTTGGTGCACAAACTCGGTCAGGGTCTGGATGGCCCGGGTCTGAAACCGCGTGGGCATGTACAGCAGGTATTTGTGCGTGCGCAAAAAGTCGAGGCTGCCCGCGGGCAGGGGCAGCTCCTGCAGCGCCCCTTGGGCCACCGATTCGCGCACCATGTAGTCGGGCACGATGCCCACACCCAGCCCTTGCAGCAAGGCTTCGCGCAAAAAGTAAAAGTTGGGCGAGACCAACCGCATGCGCAGCGCTGCATCGCCCTGGCCCAAGGTCTGCAGCCCGGCCATGCGCAAGGTGCGCTCGGTCAGGGCCGAGGTAATCAGCGGCAGGTGCAGCAACTCTTGCAGGGTTTGCGGCTGGCCCCACTCGGCCAGGCAGGCCGGGGTGGCGCAGGCCACGTAGGCCACGGGCCCCAGATGGCGGGCCACCAGGTGCTCGGGCGGGTCGTTCATCACGCGCACCGCGCAGTCCACGCGGCCATCCATCAGGTCTTCGATGGCGTTGTCAAAAATCACCTCCAGCGCAATGCCGGGGTAGCTGCGCATGAAGTCCGTCAGCCAACCCGCCATGGCGAGCTGGCCATAGCCGCTGGGCACGCTCAGGCGCACCCGGCCTTGCAGCGCTTGGCCCAGCGCAGCCACCGATTCATCGGCGGCGGCCAGCTCATGGCGAATGCTGCGGCCATGCTCATACAGACGGCGCCCCAGCTCGGTAGGCTCGATCTGGCGCGTGGTGCGGCGCAGCAGTTGCTGGCCCAAATCACGTTCAAACTGCGCCAGCCGGTGGCTCACATTCGCACGGCTCATGCCCAGGCGGGCCGCAGCGCGGCTCAGATTGCCCGCGTCAATGATCTCCACCAGCAGGCCCAAAGCATTCACATCCATTGTCAACTTTCATTCAACATATATTTCAATTATCAGCACAATTGTCAAAATAATTAAACATATCCAGAATCCATGCCTTACCCCAGCCGCCTGCCCCGCAGGTGATGAGAACCACAGGCATGACATCTTCTTCCTCTCTCCACCCCCTGGCTGGCATTCGCGTGCTGGATCTTTCGCGCGTGCTGGCGGGCCCGATGTGCGCCATGGCACTGGCTGACTTTGGCGCCGATGTGATCAAGGTCGAGCACCCGGCACGCGGCGACGACACCCGCGACTGGGGCGTGCGCGTGGGCACGCGCAACACCTCCTACTTCAACAGCGCCAACCGCAACAAGCGCTCGATCACGCTGGATCTGCAGTCCGAAGCGGGCCTGCAGGTGGCGCGCGCGCTGGCCGCACAGTGCGACGTGGTGGTGCAGAACTTCAAAGTGGGCGGCGCCGAGAAGCTGGGCCTGGGCTACGAACAGCTCTCGGCCCTGAACCCGCGCCTGGTCTACTGCTCCATCTCGGGCTACAGCCGCAGCGGCAGCGAGGCCCAGCGCCCCGGCTACGACCTGGTGGTGCAAGGCGAGAGCGGCATCATGGCCATGAACGGCGAGGCGGGCCAGGGCCCGCTCAAGTTTGGCGTGGCCGCCGTGGACATGTTCACTGGCATGTATGCCACCCAGGCCATTTTGGCTGCGCTGCTGGAGCGTGAGCGCACCGGCACTGGCCGCCACGTGCAGATGGCGCTGTACGACTGCGGGCTGATGATTACCAGCTACTACGGCATGGAAGCGCTGCTGCAGGCGGGTGACCCGCCCAAGTTCGGCAACGCCCACCCCTCCATCGTGCCCTATGGCGTGTTTGAAGCGGCCGATGGCCCGCTGGTGATCACCGTGGGCAACAACGGCCAGTTTGTGCGCTTTTGCACCGAGGTGATCGACCAGCCCGATTGGGCCACGGACGAGCGCTTTGCCACGAATGTGGCCCGCTCCGCGCACCGCGCCACGCTGATGCCGATGATTGAAGCCGCACTGCGGCGCTTTACCCGCGCCGAGTTGCTGCACAAGCTGCGCGCCGCTCACATCCCCTGCGGTGAAGTGTGTGGTCTGCTGGAAGCGCTGCAGTCCGAGCGCACGCACGAAGCCGGCCTGCTGCACCACTTTGACGACAGCGAGGCCGGCCCCCAAGCGGTGCTGGCCCCGCCCTACGCCATGGACGGCCAGCGCCTGCCTGTGCGCCGCCCGCCGCCCCATCTGGGGCAGCACACCCACGAGGTGCTGCACGAGCTGCTGGGCATGGCGCCCGAGGCCGTGGCGGCACTGCGTCAGCAGCAGGTCATCTGACCTGACCTTTCCCCCTCACAACAACAACATTTTTTGCACCACGGAGACAAAACCATGCAACGCAACCCCGCTCGCACCACCACCCCATCCACCCTCAGCCGCCGCAGCGCTTTGCTGGCATGTGGCGCCGCCCTGGCCAGCGGCCTGCTGGCACCGGCCCAGGCTGCCGGCCAGTGGCCCGAAAAAATGATCAAGATGGTGGTGGCCTTCCCGCCCGGCGGCCCCACCGACACTGCCGCCCGCCTGGTGGCGCAAAGCTTGTCCGAGCGTTTGGGCCAGAACGTGATCATTGAAAACCGCGCCGGGGCCTCGGGCTCGGTGGGCACCTCCATCTTCATCAAGTCGCCCGCCGACGGCTACAACCTGTCCATGTTTGGCATGCCTGCGCTGCTGGCGCCGGTGCTCTACAAGAACAACCTGTACGACGTGCGCAAGGACTTTCTGCCCATTGCCACGGTGTATGACCTGCCCATGGCCATCATCATCAACCCGCGCGTTTTGCCGGACGTGAAGGACCTGCCCAGCCTGATCGCCCACGCCAAGAAGGCCGAGCCCCCGCTGAACTTCACCAGCTCGGGCACCGGCAGCTTTGGCCATCTGTCGATGGAGCAACTCAAAGATCTGGGCGGCTTTGACATGCAGCACGTGGCCTACCGCGGCAGCGCCCCGGCCGTGACCGATTTGATCGGTGGCCAGATTCCCGTGATGTTCGCCGACGTGGTGGCCGCCCTGCCCCACATCCAGGCAGGCAAGCTGCGTGCGATTGCCGTCAGCTCCGAGCAGGCCAAGCTGCTGCTGCCCGGCGTGAAGTCGGTGGCCGAGCAGGGCTTCCCCGGTTTTGATGCCGACACCTGGGGCGGCCTGATCGCGCCGCTGGGCACCCCGCAAGCCGTGGTGGACCGCCTGAACCAGGAGCTGAAAGTGGCCTTGGCCGACCCCGCGCTGCAAAAGAAAATGCTGGCAGCTGGGGCGATTGTTCGCTACCAGGACGGCGCCACCATGAAAGCACGGCTGGCCCATGACTATGCCCGCTGGAGCAAGATTGCCAGCGACAAAGGCATCAGCGCGCAATAACGCAGCGGCCGTAAGTGCGACGGATTGCAGGGGCATATCCGCACCGTCGCAGCAATAAAAAAGGGAGCACCTCGCGTGCTCCCTTTTTGGTTTTCAAAGCCAAATATATTGAAAACTTAAGCAGGACGAGCGGCAGCCGCTCCTGTTTTATTTTTATGGTGCAGCTGCACCCCCACCGCGCTAGCAGCCAGCACGCTCACCGCCAACGCAATGCCCGCGCCAAAAAAGACTTGGCTGTGCATCTGGTGATCCATCATCCAGCCAAACATGGGCGCTGCCACGGCAAAGCCGCTGTCCAGCCCCGAATACACCGTGCCGTAGACGCGCCCGGTAGCACCAGCAGGGGTGGCGCGCTTGATCAGCATGTCGCGTGAAGGGCCGGCCAGCCCGTGGCCAAAACCTGCGGCCGAAGCCACCACCAGCGCTGCCATGCCGGGCAGCCAGCCCGTGGCCACCAGCGCCAGGCAGCCCGCCGCCAGCAGCAAGAAGGTGGCAATGATTTTCTCCAGCCGCTGCACGCGCTGCGCCAAAAAGCCGCCGCCCACCATGCCCACAGCACCGCACAACATAAAACCGGTGACGACCAGGGCCGTCTGCGTCAGCGGCAGGCCATACATCAGGTGCAGGGCCGTGCTGGCGTAGTTCTGGATAGCGCTCAAGCCCACGGTGCTGAAGAAAAAGAAGGCAAAGCACATCCACACGGCAGGCAGCTTCAGATAGGCGAACGGGCTGGCATCGGCCGCACCGGCTGCCGCCTGGGTTTTGGGCGCGGCAGCGCTGTCAAAGGCCTTGTCATCCAGCCAGCGGCGGTTGCACCACATGGTGACGAGCACCAGCGCCGCAAACAGTGCGCCACACGCACACGCCATGCGCCAGGAGCCCGTGGCGGTGGTGATGCCCAGCATGAACACAGGCGCGGAGGCCCAGCCGATATTGCCGGAGATACCATGCACGGAAAACGCATGGCCGATGTTTTTGGCCGTCACGCGTTTGTTCAAAATGGTGAAATCCACAGGGTGAAACGGCGCATTGCCCAACCCGGCAAAAAATGAAGCCGCCAGCAGCATGGCGTAGTTCTGCGCCACGGCAGCCATCAGCCCCGCCACTACAAAGCTGCTGAGCGCGGCAAACATCACACGCTGCGCACCCACCTTGTCCACCAAGAAGCCCGAGAGCATTTGCCCGGTGCCCGAGACAATGAAAAACAGCGACACCATGACGCCCAGCTGCGAGTAGCTGGTGTCAAAGTCTGCAATCAGCCACGGAAACAGCGGCGGCAACAGCAGGTGGAAAAAGTGCGAAGAGCCATGGGCCAGACCCACCAGGCCAATGGTGCGCGCGTCACGGCGCTCGGGAGCGGGAACATTCACAGAAGCAGTCATGGATGGCATCTTAGGCAGCAAGCCTGCGGCAGGTATGCGATAGTCTGCCAAAAGCTATCGCAAATCTGCCAACCCATGCACCATGCCCACTTCTGCCACCTTGCCGGTTGCGGCCCCCGGGGTCAATCAACACCGTAACGCCCGCACCCTGGCGCATATTCCGATACTTGACCCGCAGCTGTACCAGCCCCATCCGGGGCGCCCTGTGCGCTCCAAAATGCGCGAGCTGGACAAAGACACGCTAATCATGCCCCACACCCATCCGTGGGCGCAGCTGGCCATCTCCACCGGCGGGGTGATCAAGCTCTCACTGGTCAACGCCACCTACATCGTGCCGCCGCACCGCGCCGTTTGGGTACCTCCAGGCGTGCAACATGCGGTGACCATGGTGGAAACCGCCTGCCTGTACACGCTGTACTTTCTGCCACAAGCGCATGGCGGCGGCGCGCAGGCCCGCTGGATGGACGATGCGGAATGGCAGGAGTGCCGCGTGATGGAAGCCTCCCCGCTGCTGCGGGCGCTGGTGGTGGAAATGGATATTGGCAGCGACCATGCCGGGCCACTGTCACCCGCCCAGCAAACGCGTGAAAGCCATCTGAGCGCACTGGTGTGCGATGAAATCCGCCGTGCTGCCGTGATTCATCTGGGCGTGCGCCTGCCGCAGGACAAGCGCCTCAAACACCTGTGCGAGGCGGTGCTGGAAGATCCGACGCGCCACGACACGCTCGAAGCCTGGGCCTTGGACACCGGGGCCAGTCTGCGCACCGTGGCACGCTTGTTTCG
Organism: Comamonas jiangduensis; assembly: GCF_030162955.1. Taxonomy (NCBI): domain Bacteria; kingdom Pseudomonadati; phylum Pseudomonadota; class Betaproteobacteria; order Burkholderiales; family Comamonadaceae; genus Comamonas; species Comamonas jiangduensis. The sequence goes on along the minus strand of NZ_JARXOV010000004.1, from coordinate 25,211 downwards.
TACCGAACTGGGCTGCACCTTCACCCAGTGGCGCCAGCAGGTCGTACTGGCCAAAGCCGTCGCACTGGCGGCACGCCAGTTGCCAATTGCGCACATTGCGGCAGAGCTGGGCTACACCCCCAGCGCCTTCAGCGCCTTGGTGCGACGCACCGTGGGCATGACGGCTGCCACCTTCCTGGGCCAGCAGCACGCCCCACCGCCTACGGTTTAGGGCCCACGACGCCGTCCGCCTGGACGGCCTTTGCGCGGGTACAGGCTCTGGCCGTTAACCACAACGCCTTGCGGGCGCAAAGGCAACATGCCCGCGATTTCGTCGCTCTCCACGCTGTCATGGTCCACCTCCGCCAAAGGCGTTTGGTAGGCATAGACCTCACGCCCGTCGTCCAGCTCTGCCACGTAGGTGGGGGTGACGTCTGGAATCGGAAAATTCAAACTCACCAGCCAGCAGCCTGGGCGCATTTCCCCCAGGGATTTCACGGCCGCGCGGCTCATGGTTTCTGGCCGCTGAAACAGATACACCAACTCAAACTGCGACCAGTCGCTCTGCCATAAATCACCTTGGCGCACAGTGGCCCAGGGGCAGCGCAGCGCGCACAAGCCGCGTAGGGGCCAGCTCCATTCCACCCCATGAACAGCAGCGCTGGGCCACGCACGGCGCAGCGCCTTCAGCCCATCGCCCACGCCACAGCCCGCATCCAGTACCTTGCTGCCTTCGGGCAGCGCAATGTGGCCAGCGAGGCCATCCAGTGCACCTGCAGGCGTGGGAAAGACCGGAGCATCCCGCCAGGCGTTCAGGGGATAGACCAGCAGCAAAACACCCAGTGGCAGCAACCACAGCCAGGCGGGCAGATCACCGGTCGCCAGCACCATCCACGACAGCGGAAAACCCAGCGCCAGCATGCTGCGCCGCCACCATGTCTGCCCCCAAAGACTACTGAGCAGCACCACGCCAGAAACCACCAGCGCAGCAGCCCACTGCGCAAGACCTGCTTGCTGCAGCAGCGAAAAACACGCCCATGCCAAGACCCACACCAGCAGCGCAGGCAAGGGCCAGATCCAATTGTTCAAAAAACGCATGGGGCGATGTTGCACCAAAGCACCTGCGCGCGCACCTTCATGCCCAAGGCCTGCATCTGCGCCCCATGGCTATGACTTTCGACAACAAATCGTCAAATGTCATCAAAACGTATCAAAACGAAACGATGTGTGCACTAACAAAAGAAAACCACAAGAATGTCGCCATTAAAAAATAGCGGAGGAGACTTCATGCTTTCCAAAAAATTTGTCTGGCTCTCCCTGTGCACCGCCTTCTTATCGGCATGTGCGTCACAGTCCCCGTCCGCCCAACTGTCGCGGCCTGAAACCGTTCGCGTGTGCACGGGCAATAGCTGCGTAGACCAGCACCGCGACACCATCACGCGCCAGCAAGCACCCTCAGACCCTGAGGCCGAGCGCCGTTTGGCTGCGCTGGAACAGTTGGGCGAAAAAGACCCCAAGGCAGCCTATGACTTGGGGCTGCGCCTGCTGCGCGGGGATGGTGTGGCACGCGATGGCTACCAGGCCATTGAGTGGATGCGCAAGGCTGGTGACCAAGGCTTGGTGGATGCGCAGTTTGCTTTGGGACGCATCTATTTGATGGGCTTTGAAGAAATGGGCGCAGACCCTGCTGAAGCAGAGGCGTGGCTCACCCGTGCCGCCGCACACGGCCATAAAGAAGCCCAGCGCCTGCTGCCCCAAGCACAGGCAGCCAAACAGAACGAGCACAACAACTACCAAATCCGCGAAGCAGATCGCAAGTCCTGGGGGTACTGGTACAGCACAGCCCCGTATTACTGGCACTGGAGAGGCTCCCGCTGGTACCTACCTTGATCGCCTGCAACACCTGTTGCACCCTTCACTATCTCTATTTTCTAAGAAAGAGAACGATTGCCATGTCCAAAAAAACTTTGTCTCTGCTCAGCGCCGCATCGGCTTTGCTGCTGTCCGCCTGTGTCACCCCCGGTGGTGGTGGCTTGCTGAGCACCGGCAACGCTGGCACAGCTGCCACGGGAGCTGCTGGTGGCTCCAGCAGCGTCAATGCCAATGAGTCTCTGGAGCGCTGTGATGCCCCACTGGGCACGCTGGCCGTAGACGATGGCCGTGGCAAGGATTGGTATGCCAGCTTTGGTGCAGCCACCCAAGTGACCACCATTGAGCCGCTGATTCGCCTGGCAGTGCAGCAATCCAACTGCTTTGTGATTACCTCCATCGGCAACAACCGCACCGAAAGCAAACTGAGCGCCATCACGGACAAACAGCGCAACTCGGGCGAGTTCCGCGCCGGATCGCGCCAGCAAAAAGGCCAACGCGTAGCAGCAGACTACTATTTGGAGCCCGCCATCATCATCAACAACGAATCCGTAGGCGGCTTGGCAGCCGGTCTCGGAGGTTTATTTGGCGGCGTGGCCGGTCAGCTGGCAGGCAATCTGCAAAGCAAGCAGTCGGTCGTGACCATGACCATGTATGACATCCGCTCTGGCGTGCAACTGTCCATATCGGAAGGCAATGCCACTGCCACCAACTATGGCGCGGCGCTGGGTGCCTTTGGCGGTGGTGCGGCCGGCGGCCTGAGCGGTTTCTCGCGCACGCCCGAAGGCAAAGCCTCGGTCGCGGCATTTATGGATGCGTACAACAAGATGGTGGTTTCGCTGCGCAACTACAAGGCCCAGGAAGTCAAGGGCGGCCTGGGCAAGGGCGGTCAGCTCAAAGTGGGCAAGTAAACCAGCTTCCTTATCAAAAAAGGCCTTCACATGAAGGCCTTTTTTGATGGGAACGAGAAACGCTGCACTTAACCGCGCAGCTTTTCAATCAAGCCATTGAGCTCTTCCAGCGAGCCAAACTGGATTGCCAGCTCCCCCATGTCTTGCAGCTTGCCGTGGCGTTTGACACGTTTTTTCACGCGCACTTCCACCTGTGCCATCAGCAAGTCCGACAGCTCCTCTTCCACGCGCTGCACGTCGCGCGATTTGGCCACTTTCTTGGCTTTGACGGCTGCCGTGCCATCGCCTGCTTCCGCCATCTTTTTGACCAGCCCTTCGGCCTGGCGCACCGACAGTTTTTTGGCCGCGATCTGGTTGGCGGCGGTGATTTGCTCGGCCTTGTCCAGTGCCAGCAACGCACGGGCATGGCCCATGTCCACATCGCCGGCCATGAGCATGGTTTGCACCGGCTCAGCCAAGTTCAGCAAGCGCAGCAAGTTGGACGCCGCCGAGCGCGAGCGCCCCACCGATTGCGCCGCTTGCTCATGCGTGTAGTTGAACTCCCTGACCAGGCGCGCCAAGCCCTGGGCCTCTTCCAGCGGGTTGAGGTCTTCACGCTGAATGTTCTCAATCAGCGTCATGGCCGCGGCAGCCTCATCGGGTACATCGCGCACCAGCACGGGCACGGTGTCCAGCCCTGCCAGCTTGGAAGCACGGTAGCGGCGTTCCCCCGCAATGATTTCGTACTTGCCTGCGTGTTCGCCCTGGGTCAGTTTGCGCACCAAAATCGGCTGCATGATGCCCTGGGCCTTGATGCTCTCGGCCAGCTCATACAGCGCGCCTTCATCCATGCGCGTGCGCGGCTGGTACTGGCCAGCCACCATCTCCGTCACCGGCAAGGTGCTGGGCATATCCGATGCGGCCGCTGCTGCAGGCGCCTCTTGCACTTTGGGGCCTAACAAGGCTTCCAGGCCACGACCCAGGCCCTTGGGTTTCTTAGTCACCATGGCGTTCATCTTTCATCAGTTGTTGCAGCAAGGCATGGCCGGCATCCCAGTCCCCCAGCCCGCTGTCGGTATTGATATGGCCTGCAGCCCCCGCATCGACCAGGCGAGCCCCCCATGCATGGGCCATCTGCTGCGCACGCGACCAGCTGCAATACGGGTCGTTGTGGCTGCCCACCAGCACACTCGCAAACGGCAAACGCTGCAGCAGCACCGGTGACCAACCCGGCAGCACATTGCGCAAATCCGCCTGCTCCACATCACCGGGCGCCACCAGCAGCGCCGCCTTCACCCGGGTCTTGGCCAACGGCGAATGCACGGCCCACCAGGCCGTCAGAATGCAGCCCAGACTGTGTGCCACCAGCACCACTTCGCGCTCGCTCTCCAGCACCGCTTCTTGCAGCTGGATCGACCAGTCCCCCCGCAGCGGACGTTGCCAGTCGTGCTGCTGCACGCGGGTGTAGCCATAGCGCTGCTCCCAGCGGCTTTGCCAGTGGGCTGCGTCGGAGTTCTGCCAGCCTGGTAGCAGCAGTACCTGCGGGGAAAGGTTGGAATCAGTCACAAGTGATTTCTATAGCTGCCAGCGCTTGCTGCACCTACGTTAGAGGGTTGTTTTATTTATAAATTCACATGGTTTTGATGCGCTGGACCATCTCTTTGGCAAAGTCCACAAACGCCTTGCTGCCCTTGGCGGAGGCATCAAACACCACGCCGGGCAAGCCGTAGCTGGGTGCTTCCGCCAAACGCACATTGCGCGGGATTACCGAGTCAAACACCTTGTCGCCAAAGTGTGACTTGAGTTGGTCACTCACCTGCTGCTGCAGCGTCGTGCGGGGATCGAACATCACGCGCAGCAGGCCAATGATCTTGAGCTCTTTGTTCATATTCGCGTGCACCTGCTTGATGGTGTTGACCAGGTCGGTCAGACCTTCCAGCGCAAAGTATTCGCACTGCATGGGCACGATCACGCCATGGGCCGCGCACAGGCCATTGAGCGTCAACATGGACAGGCTGGGGGGGCAATCGATCAGCACAAAATCAAAGTCTGCATCGGCGGCCTGCAAGGCGGCTTTCAGGCGCTCATTGCGGCGCTCCAGTGCGACCAGTTCAATCTCCGCACCACTGAGTTCACGGTTGGCGCCCAGCACGTGGTAGCCGCACTTTTCGGCCAGCACCGCCGCTTCCTGGATGGAGGCCGATTCCAGCAACACGTCATACACCGTCAACTCCAGTGCGCGCTTGTCAATGCCGGAGCCCATGGTGGCATTGCCCTGCGGGTCCAGATCCACCAGCAACACCCTTTGGCCCACCTTGGCCAAACCTGCCGCCAAGTTCACTGCTGTTGTTGTTTTACCGACGCCACCTTTTTGGTTGGCAATACAGAAAATTTTGGCCATGAGAAAAAACTGGTGAAAGCGCTGGAGACGCGAAAGAAAAACACCCTGAGCACAGCAACTGCTTGCCGCACAAAGGAAAAAGGCCAAGCACCATGGCTTTGGCCTTTCAATGCAGCACAAAGTTCCTGCGGTTGCTTACCCACCCTTGCATTGAAACTACTGCCCGAGTTTATGCGAGGAGTGCGCAGCGCGCATGTCAATGTGTGTCGGCGGCAGGTTGGGCCCACACAATGCAGCGCTCGGCATCCAACCCAGGCACCTGCAACTGTTCCACGTGAAACACATGCACATCTTTGCCCAAAGCATCGATTTCTTCCTGGGGGTGCTTGCCCTTCATAGCAAACCAGATACCGTGGTCGGCAATCGCCGCGCGCGACCAGGTGGTGAAGTCAAGCAACGAAGCAAAAGCCCGGCAGCTGACGATTTCATAAGGCCCCTTCAAGGTTTCCACGCGGGCGTGAATCCCTTTGAGGTTGGGCAACTTCAAAGCCACGGCAGCCTGCTGCAAAAACGCGGCCTTTTTGCCCACCGTGTCGACACAGTGAACATCTACCTGCGGGCAGCACACGGCAAACACCACGCCCGGCAAACCACCGCCCGAGCCCACATCCAGCTGCGCCGTACGCTCACCCGGCACTTTGCCCAACGATGCCACGTAGCGTTGCAAGGCAGGCACCGCGGCCAAGCTGTCCAGCATGTGCAGCGACATCATTTCCTGCGGATCACGCACCGAGGTCAAGTTGTAGACCTTGTTCCACTTTTGCAGCAGATCGAGGAAACCCATGAGCTTGTCGAACTGCTCTGCCGACAACGTCAAGCCGAGCTTGGCCGCACCCTGCTCCAGCTGCTCACGCAAAGTGCTCATTCCGCAGTCTCCTTGGCCGTGTGAGTCAGCCCTTTAAAGCCGCCTTTTTTCAGGTGAATCATCAGCAGCGAAATGGCAGCGGGTGTCACCCCAGAAATCCGTGAGGCCTGCCCCAGGGTTTCGGGGCGGTGCTTTTGCAGCTTCTGGCGCACTTCGATGGACAACGCCGAAACCTGCATGTAATCCATGTCGACTGGCAGCTTCAAGGTTTCGTAGTGCGCGGCGCGCTCTACTTCGTCTTTTTGGCGGTCGATGTAGCCCGAATACTTGGCGGCAATTTCCACCTGTTCCACCACATCGGCATGCAGCTCGCCCAATGTTTCACGTGAAACGATGTCAGAGCTGTACTTGCCTTCGTTCATTTTTACCAGCGCGTCGTACTGGACACCGGGGCGGCGCAACAGGTCAAACAGGTTGTACTCATGCTCAATGTTTTTACCCAGCACACGCTCGGCTTCTGCGGCAGGCAAGCTGCGCGGGTTCACCCAGGTTGCCTTCAAACGCTCTGTTTCACGTGAAACAGCATCGCGCTTGCGGTTGAACATGTCCCATTGCTCGTTGCCTACCACACCCAGCTTGCGGCCGATTTCGGTCAGGCGCATATCGGCGTTGTCTTCACGCAGCTGCAGGCGGAACTCTGCACGGCTGGTGAACATGCGGTAAGGCTCAGTCACGCCTTGGGTGGTCAGGTCATCCACCAACACACCCAGATAAGCTTCGTCGCGGCGCGGTGTCCAAGCTTCCATGCCGCGCGCTTGCAAACCGGCGTTGATACCCGCAAACATGCCCTGCGCGGCAGCTTCTTCGTAGCCGGTGGTGCCATTGATCTGGCCCGCAAAGAACAGACCCTGGATCTGGCGTGTTTCAAAGCTGGACTTCAACGCGCGTGGATCAAAGTAGTCGTACTCAATCGCGTAGCCGGGGCGCAAGATGTGGGCGTTCTCCAGTCCCTTCATGGAGCGCACCAGCGCGTACTGAATGTCAAACGGCAGCGAGGTCGAGATACCGTTGGGGTAGAACTCGTGCGTAGTCAGACCTTCGGGTTCCAAGAAAATCTGGTGGCTGTCTTTGTCGGCAAAGCGGTTGATCTTGTCTTCCACGCTGGGGCAATAGCGCGGACCCACACCTTCAATCTTGCCGGTGAACATGGGACTGCGGTCAAAGCCGCTGCGAATGATGGCGTGCGTGCGCTCGTTGGTATGGGTGATCCAGCATGGCATTTGACGCGGGTGCATGGCGGCATTGCCACGGTAGCTGAACACCGGAATCTGGCCTTCATTGGGCGTGCCGGGCATGCCATCACCGGGCTGCTCCGACAGTTGACTGAAGTCGATTGAGCGGCCATCGATGCGCGGCGGCGTGCCGGTCTTCAAACGGCCTTGGGGTAGCTTCAACTCTTTCAGGCGCGCGGACAAACTCACGGCAGGCGCATCGCCCGCGCGGCCACCGGCATGGTTGTTCAAGCCTACGTGGATCTTGCCGTCCAGGAACGTTCCCGCCGTCAGCACCACCGTTTTGGATTTGAACTGGATACCGACTTGCGTGACAGCACCCACTACGCGGTCGCCCTCGACCATCAGGTCGTCCACCGCCTGCTGAAACAGCCACAGATTGGGCTGGTTCTCCAGCATCTCACGGATGGCGGCCTTGTACAGAATGCGGTCCGCCTGCGCGCGCGTGGCACGCACCGCTGGGCCTTTGGAGCTGTTCAAGATGCGGAACTGGATGCCGCCCATGTCGGTCGCCAGCGCCATGGCGCCGCCCATGGCGTCCACTTCCTTGACCAAATGGCCTTTGCCAATACCGCCGATGGACGGGTTGCACGACATCTGGCCCAGCGTTTCAATATTGTGGGTCAACAGCAAAGTTTTGCAGCCCATACGGGCTGCTGCCAGCGCCGCTTCGGTGCCAGCGTGACCGCCGCCGACGACGATCACATCAAATTCTTGGGGGTACAGCATGGTTCTTACTCCGTCGCAGGCGGCGTATGCCCTCCGCCCTGACCACCGTCACTCCTGCGCACGGTGGGTGTGTGTGGCCCGCGCAGCTTCCTTGTTGGAAGGCACAGGCAAACCCTGAATTTTCCCACCCTTTGCCCAACTTGTCTTGGCGGCTGCAGCCACCGCGTCTGAGGTACGGACTCTTGCCCGCCGAGGCTGCGCACCGGGGCACACTACGCTCTGGCGTGGCGCCCCCGACAGCCACGCACTCCCCAAAGAAAGGTTGCACCGATATGAAGCTTTATTTCAGCCCCGGCGCTTGCTCGCTGTCCCCCCACATCGTGGCCGAAGAGACAGGTTTGGCCTGCGAATACATCTTGGCCAGCACCAAGAGCCACAAGCTGCAAGACGGCACGGATTTCTACAGCATCAATCCATTGGGCTATGTGCCCTTTCTGGTGCTGGACGATGGCCAAACCCTGCGTGAAGGCCCGGTGATCGTGCAGTACCTGGCCGACCAAGTGCCCGAGAAACAACTGATTCCCGCCCCCGGCACCATGGAGCGCTATCGCGTGCTGGAATGGCTGAATTTCATTGGCACAGAGCTGCACAAGACGTTTGGCCCGCTGTTTGTGCCCAGCACGCCCGAAGCGTTCAAGGCCACCTCGCTGGGCAACCTGCGCCGCCGCTTTGAATGGCTGGAGCCGCAGCTGGCGGGTAAAGACTACCTGATGGGCAGCCAGTTCACCGTGGCCGATGCGTACCTATTCACCGTCAGCAACTGGGGCAAATTTGTGGGCTTGGATCTGTCTGATCTGCCCCATTTGCAAGCGTATCTGGCCCGCGTTGCCAGCCGCCCTGCCGTGCAAGCTGCACTGCGTGCAGAAGGCTTGCTCAAAGACTAAGCAGCGCCCAGGCTGCAAAACCGCCACAAAAAAGGGCTTCCATCAGGAAGCCCTTTTTTGATCTCTCAACGCTTATAAAACATGAGCGGCTTGCGCCTGTATTTGCTTGCTTTCCAATACTTAGCGCACTGAAAGCCTGTAAATACAAGCGCTACTCGCTCCTTTTTTATTCCCCCAACAAAGCGGGAGCCGTTGATGAGCGCAACGCTGCCGAACCACCCGTGCGGCCCCAGGCAGGTGCGACTTGCGCATAGGTCTGGCTGCCGTGCTGCTCCAGCTTGAACTGCTGCACCACCTCGGCCAAACGTGCCGCCTGGTCTTTCAGCGACTCGGCGGCGGCGGCCGATTGCTCCACCAGCGCCGCGTTTTGCTGCGTCATGCGGTCAATATCTCCCACGGCCTGGTTCACCTGCGAGATACCACCGGACTGCTCGTTCGCAGCGGCCGAAATCTCGCCAATGATGTCGCCCACGCGCTGGATGCTGCCCACCACCTCCTGCATGGTTTTGCCTGCAGTTTCCACGTGTTTCACGCCGCCATCAACGGCCGTCACACTGCTTTGAATGAGGCGCTTGATATCGCTGGCCGCTTCGGCACTGCGACGTGCCAGCAGGCGCACCTCACCGGCTACGACCGCAAAACCACGGCCCTGCTCACCGGCGCGCGCGGCTTCCACCGCCGCATTCAGCGCCAGGATATTGGTCTGGAAAGCAATCGAATCAATCAAGCCGATGATGTCGCCAATCTTGCGGCTGGACGCAGAAATCTCATGCATGCTTTGCACCGCCTGCTCCACAACCGAGCCCCCTTGCGTTGCGGTTTGCGATGCCGAGGCCGACAGCTGGTTGGCCATTTGCGCCGATGAAGCCGTTTGCTGCACCGTACCGGTCAGCTGCAGCAGCGAAGCTACGGTCTGCTGCAAATTGCTGGCGGTCTGCTCGGTGCGGGCCGACAAATCGCCATTGCCCGTGGCAATTTCTTGGCTGGCCAGCGCAATATTGCCACTGGCATCGCGCACACGCCCCACCATGCCATTGAGATTGCTTTGCATAGTCTTCAAGGCGTTTTGCAGGTCGGAGACTTCGTCCTTGCCCACCACATTCAACTGCTCGGTCAGATCCCCCTTGGCAATCGAGTCCGCCAAGCGCTTGGCATCTTGCAAAGGCCGGCAAATGGACACCATGTTCAACAGCGTCAGCGGCGCCACCACCAACGTTGTGATCACCAGCGCCAAGATGAACAGCCATTGCGTTTCAGTCGCTACCTGGCTGCCCCGCGCTTCTGCGGCCTGGGCTTGCTCTTGCAACAGTTGCATGAGCGATTGCAACTGCTTTTCGGCCCCGTCAAACTCCGCGCTGGCACGGCGACTCACACGCTGCGCCACCGTGGCACTGTCATAGCCATTGGCCAGCAATTGGCGTGCGACGGGGGTAAAAAACTGCTCGTACTGCTCCAAATGTTGCAACAGCTTTTGCAAGGCCTGGACATCTTGCTCAGGGGCCCCCGCAACAAATGCCTCGCCCACAGCACGCACCTGCTTCAAGCCAGCCTGCCAGTTGGCATGGGTTTTCTCCAACTGATCCGGTTGCTCATACTGAATGATCATGTCCTTTTCCAGGCCACGCACCTGCGCCAGGCTGTTTTGCAGCTGCGCCATTTGCTGCAACTGCTGGAAAGGGCCCTTCAAAAAACTTTGGTTCAGATCGTAGACACGGAACATGCCGAACATGCCTGCGCCCCCCAATATGCCCAGCAGCACCAACACCACGGCAATGGCACCCAACATGCGCACCTTGATCGTGAACATTCGCATCAATCCAAACAGATCCATGATCTGGATTCCTCTCTATCGCTCCGCAGAGCAGGGAAAGCTTTGGCACCAAGCCAAGGCCGTGTGCAGGCATCAAAATGCCCTTATGCACAGCTGGTAACAATCTTGGAAGTTTGCCAGACATCATTGCGAGCGATATCTAAAGAAAACCCCTTCTTAGGGCCTTTTACATACGCCCCCAAACTATTTACCGGCGAGGCAGGATTTGCTCTTGCCGTTCCACGTGAAACATCTTCAGGGGCAAGCTACAGTTCCACTATCTATGACAGATTGAAGGAGTTGGTATGGAACACGTATTTCAAGTGAGCGGTATGACTTGTGGCCACTGCGAGCGGGCAGTGCAAAACGCCATTGCTGAAGTGGACGCACAGGCCCAAACCAGCATCGACCGAGCCAGTGGCAAGGTGGTGGTGCAAAGCAGCGCCCCGCGCGAAGCATTGGCGCAGGCCATCCAGGAAGAAGGCTACAGCGTCGCTGCCTGATTGCGCAAAGCCGCAGGCCGCTGCCAACGTGTGGTGCGGCCTGCGGTGCGTTGTGAAAGCACTGCAGGCAGCGCAGCACTGTCGCCCGCAGGCTTGGCAGCCGATTGCTGCAACCGCACAATTGTTTGTCAGCTTTGCAGCAACAACGATTGGAGACAACGCATGAGCACCCGTGAGATTTTTGTCGTCAGCGCCGCCCGTACCGCCATTGGCACTTTCGGAGGCAGCCTCAAAGACGTTCCCAACACCCAACTGGCCACCACCGCCGTCAAGGCCGCCATTGAGCGCGCTGGCATTGCCCCCGATGCCGTCGGCCATGTGGTCATGGGCAATGTGATTCCCACCGACACCAAAGACGCCTACCTCTCGCGCGTGGCCGCGATCGATGCAGGCTGCCCCATCGAAACCCCGGCCTTCAACGTCAACCGCCTGTGCGGCTCGGGCCTGCAAGCGATTGTCTCGGCCGCCCAGGCCATCGCCCTGGGGGACTGCGATGTTGCGATTGGCGGCGGTTCTGAATCGATGAGCCGTGGCCCCTACTTTGACCAAGCTGCACGCTGGGGCGCACGCATGGGCGACGCCAAGAGCATTGACTACATGCTGGGCATCTTGCACGACCCTTGGCAAAAAATGCACATGGGCATCACTGCGGAAAACGTGGCAGAGCGCTACCGCATCAGCCGCCAGATGCAAGACGAGCTGGCCGTGCTCAGCCAACAGCGCGCTGCGGCTGCGATCGCGGCAGGCTACTTCAAAGACCAAATCGTGCCTGTCGAAATTGCCACGCGCAAAGGCACCACCGTGTTTGACACGGATGAGCACGTGCGCGCAGCCACCACACTGGAAACCTTGGCCAGCATGAAGCCCGCCTTCAAAAAAGAAGGCGGCAGCGTCACCGCGGGCAATGCCTCGGGCATCAACGATGGCGCCGCCGCTGTGACCTTGGTCGCAGGCGATCGCGTGCAAGCCTTGGGCGTGAAGCCGCTGGCACGGTTGGTGGGCTACGCCCACGCCGGTGTAGACCCCGCCTACATGGGGATTGGCCCCGTGCCAGCCACCCAGAAGGTCCTGGCGCGTACGGGATTGAAGATTCAGGACATGGACGTCATTGAGGCCAACGAAGCCTTTGCGGCCCAAGCCTGCGCCGTCATCCAGGAGCTGGGCTTGGACCCTGCCAAGGTCAACCCCAACGGCTCTGGCATCTCGCTGGGCCACCCCGTGGGTGCCACGGGTGCCATCATCACCACCAAAGCCATTTACGAGTTGCACCGCACCGGTGGGCGCTATGCGCTGGTGACCATGTGCATTGGCGGAGGCCAAGGTATTGCGGCCATTTTTGAACGCGTCTAAGCACCGGCGCGATGGCGTTGGTATGTGAGCGCCATGTGCCGTAGGCCCGCCTGCAACCCTCGGGCTGCAGGCTTTTTTCATGGTGGGCGCTTGCGGCCAAACTGATTGCATCCCCGTTTGAGGTTGTTACATCCTCCATTTCTGGTGCGCTAATCAGAACGCCGACAATGATTTGCATGCCAAGTTGCACTTGGCAGCGCACGTCTTTTTCCTTAGCTGTGCAGCCTTTGCACCCACCTGCACCACGAATTGCCTTCACAAGGCGAGTTCTCTCTTATGGATCACTTGCTCAAACACCTGTCCGAATCCCTCCACCAGGCCCGCAGCCAAGAAGAACTGGTGCGGCCGCTGCTGGAAATGCTGGGCCAGGTCACGCAATTGGAGTCCACCTACCTCACCACCATCGACTTTGCCCAGGACCTGCAGCACGTGCTGTATGCACGCAATACGCAGCAGATGCAGATTCCCGAAGGGCTGAGCGTGCCGTGGAATGACACGCTGTGCCAGCGTGCCCTGGCGGAAGGTCGTACCTGCACCAGCAATGTGCAGGAATGCTGGGGCGACTCCCAGGCAGCCCGGGCGCTGGGTATTCGCACCTATGTCAGTGCCGCTGTGCGCATGTCCGATGGCAGCATTTACGGCACGCTGTGTGCGGCCAGCGCACGTGCAGCCACACTGCCCGACAGCACCGAAATCGTGCTGCAGCTGTTTGCCAAGCTGATTGCCCAGCATGTCGAGCGCGAAAAGCTGATGCAGGCACTGCAGCAGCGCAATGAGCAGCTCACGCGGCTGGCGCTGACCGATGCCCTCACCCAGCTGCCCAACCGCGCAGCGGTGCGCGACGCACTACACCGCTTGCTGGCGCGGGCCCAGCGCAGCGGCGACAGTGTGCTGGTGGCCTTCATTGATCTAGACGGTTTCAAGTGTGTGAATGACAAACACGGCCATGCTGCAGGAGACCGTTTGCTGTGTGCGGTCGCGCAAGGCCTGCAAGCGGTGCTGCGCGCCGGTGATGTGGTGGGCCGCATCGGGGGCGATGAATTTGTCATGGTGACGCCCTGCGCGGCGCCTGCACCCGGCCTATCAACCATGCACGAGGACCTGAAAGCGCGGCTGCGCGCGGCATCCGAATGCACGGTGCATCTGCAAAATGGCAGCTGCCTGCACTATCCCGGTGCCAGCATCGGTATTGCGCAAGTGCCTGGTCGGATGACGGTGGACGAAGCGCTGCAGCAGGCAGACCAGGCCATGTATGCCGACAAAAAACAGCGGCGCGCACTGGGCATTGCCCCACAGCGTGGCCTGCACATGTAAAGCAGGCTGTGGCATGTTGGGCATGGCCTAGCAGCGCCCTAAGGCTTCAAACGCAGCCAGCCCACCTGCACAAACTGGGCTGCTCTCTGTGGCTGCCGCTTAGAACGGTGCCTCGTCGGGGTTGCTGTCTTGCGGGGCACTCGCTGGCCCCGTAACCACCCCTTTTCCAGCCACACGCACGGCCAAGGTCTCTGCGCCCGGCTGCGCTGCAGGCTGGCCCAGCTCTGTGCGCCCTTCCCCGCCCAGCGCTTCAATCAGGTCGGGGATGAGTTTGGACAACTCCCCCGTAGCAATCGCCACATCGGTGTCAAAGCCGCCTTCATCACCGGCCTGGTCCAGCACCGTGTCCGTGAAGGCAATCTTTTTGATCTGCAGGCTGTCGGCCAGCACGAAACTCACGCGGTCATCCCAGGTCATGGCCAGCTTGGTGGGCAGCTTGCCGTGCTCCACGTGCTGTTTGACCTCGTCAATGTCCAGCGGGTGGCGCGCATAACGCACCACGGCCTTGGATTCGTCGGCGGCCTTGAGTTCGCACTCACGGTCAATGCTGAAGCCTGCGGGTGCTTCTTGCGTCAGCAACCAATGTGCCATGGCAGCCTGGGCGCTGGTTTGGGTGTCCAGCAGCGCCACACCAAAGCCCTTGAGGCCCTCCACCAGCAGCGTCACCACCTCGTCGGCCTTGCCTTGCGCGCCCGTGTCCAGCACCAGAAGCTTGGCTTGCGGGTCGATCCACACCCACATGCTCGATTGCTTGGTAAAGGCCATGGGCAGCAAGTCCAGCTTGGCCTCGTCCTTGAGGTCACGCTTTTCTTTTTTACCCGGCTTGCGGCCAAACTCCTTTTCAATCGCATCGGCTTTTTCCTGCACTTTGCGATTGAGCACGCTGGCGGGCAGCATTTTGGACTCCGACATAAAACGCAAGATCCACTGGCCACCCACGCTTTCGGCCAGCAGGCCATGCGCCTCACCACGTGGGGGCACCCAGCCCGCCGACTTCTCTTGCGTCGCACCACAGGGCATGAAAGGCGTTTTTTGCAGCGCCTCTTCCACTTGCTCCAGCGAGCCCGCCCATTGCGCCGCCATGCGGTACACGATCATGTTCTTAAACACGCAGCCACCTTCTTCCTGATCTATCGAATGCGATGCTGGCAGCGCAAAGGCACCACCAGAATTTTTAAAATTATGAGCTGCTAGCGCTTGCTATATAAGCGCTGGAGGCCAAAAACATGCACCAAACTCTGGCCCCGGCAACACACAGCTTTGTAGTACTTTACACAGCAGCAGCAAAGCGAAACCGGCGCCTTACATACACCCAGCACACTGGCTGGCATGGACACAGCACAGCACTGCGCTGTACTCCACCCTACCACTGCTTGAAAGGAGCTTGTTATGGCCATCTTCCAACGTACTTTGACTGCCGCTGTCGCTGCCGCCGCTTTGACTGGCGTTTTCACTGCCTCCGCTTGGGCCCAGGCAGAACCCCAACTGCCCGCTACCCCCGTGACCGCAACTGCGGGGCACCCTGGCCATGCAGGCCACCCTGCCCACCGGGGTCAACCGGCTGACTTTGCCCAATTCCATGCAGAACGCAACGAGCGCCTGAAAACCATTTTGCAGCTGCAGCCCCAACAAGAAGCGGCGTGGGAGCAGTATGTCAAAGCCACCACACCTGCACCACGGGCTGAGCGCCAAGCACCTCGCGCAGACTTGCGCACGCTGACCACCCCCGAACGTTTGGATCTGGCGCAAAAAATGCGCGCAGAGCGCACGGCAAAAGCCGAGCAGCGTGACAAAGCCACACGCACTTTCTACCGCAGCCTCAATCCCAGCCAGCAAAAGGCGTTTGATGCATTGAACGTACATGCGGTGGGCAAGCACCATGCCGGCCACGGCCAGCGCATGGGGCACCCAGGCCATCGCCATGGGCCACACCACCCCGCAGCACCAGCGGCTCCACAGGCACCCGCAGCCTGATCAGCCGCCATCCCCCAGCACCAGCAGGCTTCGGCCTGCTTTTTTTATGCCTGCAGCGCTGTCGATTTTTGGCGCCTTGGGCGCCCAGCACTGAAAAAGGCTTTTCGTTGTGCACAGCTGCGCAGGGCTTTTACCGCGCTGTGTATCCACGGCTTGCTTCAGCGCTTGGGGCTTGCCGGGCAGCGCATGCAAAGGCCTGACCCAACGAGGCACCTTAGCGGCAGTCCTCAGCTTCAAGTGGGCACAAACTCACTTCGGTTACATCAAAAAATAACAATAAAAACAATTACTTAATCAACAAAAACCGACAACCGTGTAACTCAGGGTTTACCCTGTAACCAAATTACATGGAGCATTTTTCCAGCTTTCTCGTAACGCAGTTACCAAAGCGACATACCGGCGGCGGAAGGCTAAAAACGCCTGTGCATAACCTTGGGTAGAAAAAAAGGGTAAGTTGTAGTTTATCCACAGGCACTGGCGGTTTCTTGAACTTGTACCCAAAAGCGTGACTAACCATCCCTGTCTTCAGACACATACTTTAAGAATTTATAAGCCATTGATTTGAAAATAACTTTTCAACTTATCCACAACAGCCTGCCAACCTTACTATTACTACTAATTAAAAATAGAAAACATAAAGAATAACAACCGCGCGAAAAAATTCGCGCAAAAGGTGCTTCCACTTTTCGTTTTTGCCTGTTTTTCCAGCTGTCTCTAGGCCTGCTCCTGGGTTTTTCTGTTCACAAATCGGATGGCGGTATGGAAAAAATACAGTTTTTTAGTTATTCACAGCAAATTTAATAGCTTGAATGCTTTGTTTTCAAACAGTTTTTTATAGATAACTAAGTTACATCACAGACAGGATGCACTTGTGGATAGGTTGCTGAAGAAAATTGAGTTATCCACAAAAATTCAAATTTTTTGGAAGTTATCCCTGTTCACGCGACAGCAGCAACAGGGTTTCGCCCACATGATTCAGAGCCTACCAAGTGCTTGATAACAGCCCTGAAAGTGAACTTATCCACAGAGATAGTGGCGACTTACTATTACCTACTATCTTTATAAAAAATAAAAAAGAACAACACCCCGCAAAACCAGACAGCCAAGCCCTGAATCCGAAGCACGGCGTTAAATGGCTGTCAGACATTGAAAAGTTCTTCTCAGCAGCCCATGCGCAGCGACGCATCCTGCTGGTAAATCCGTGTAGGGTCAGAGAAGCATGAGGGTAATCAGCCGGTGATGACCATCAGAGTTGTTCTTGCTCCCAAGCTTGTCCACAGGAAGTTATGCACAGCTGTGGAGGAGCAGAAAACGGTGTGCTGGCTTAGAATGCTCAGTCATTCAAAAAAATTCAATGCTCAAGCAAGTGCCTGTGAATGCATAGAAAAACCATGCATTCAAACCTGCGAAAAACATTTTTCAGTCTTTTGAGGCGCTAGCTATTGCAGGGCCTACGCTGAAAGCTATGAATTTTTTGACTGCTTGGCAGCCGCAGTGCCAGGCAGTGTGCGAGCCGGTGTACTGGGGGCACTGGCCAGCATGGCAGCGCTGCGGGCTTGTGCTGCCTGAATCAACGGTGAAATCAGCCGTGCTTCCGGCAGGTTGGGCCAGTACTTGCGCGGCATTTCCTTGCGCATCGCGTTCACCTTCAGCCGTGCCGGATTGAAGATGTGGGCGTAATAGGTGAGCCACAGTGCCTCGCCCGCGTCTGGCGCAGGCGCATCACAGGCGTGTGCACCCGGTCCCCAGCTCAGCACGCCAGGGCGATTTTTCAAGGGCTGTAAAGCATTTTTCAGCACCACGCCGTGCTCCGCCAAGGCCGCGGCATTCGGTGCCTGGGGCCACCAGCGCAGGCAGCACTGCGGCGTCAGAATAGCCCAGCGCATATTGGCAAAGCGCTGCACGAAGAAGGGGGCTGCCGCGTGCACGATGTGGTGGCTGGGCTCAAACCAGGCCACATGCAAGGGACCGCAGCCGTCCAGCGGGTCATCGGGCTGCGCTAGAGGGCGAAAGCGTACAAAGGCGTGCATTTTGTGCACTTCGTGGCGTACGGCTTTGACCCAGTGCTGCATCTGTACCCGGTCGGGATCCAGCGGGTCGTGGCGCAGGCCGGGCTCCCACTGCATGCGCCACAGCAGACGGTACAGCACTGCAAAGCGCTCAGGCGCTGCGTTGAGCAAGGCTTGCTCCGCCAGGTGCAGCCAGGCACGTGGCACGGTCAGCGCAGGCGCTGCAGGCCCGCTGTGGTGATCGGGCACTGCCGTGGGTTGGGCGGCAGGGGCAAACAAGTCGGGGCTGTGCTGCTGCCTGTCTTGCGTCAGCCACTGCAAGTTCTGCGGCGCAATCTGCTGGGCCCACAGCCAGCGGGCGACGTGGCGCCAGTGGGCAAAGTCACTGCCGTCGCCGGGCAAGATCAGGGTGTGGCGGGCCATGGCTGCGGTGCCCCTAAAACAAGCTGGCCTGCTGGGGCTGCGGGGCCATGGGTTGCACCAGCTTGGCCGCCAGCATGGGGTCGTCCAGGCTGCGCCCCGGGCTCCACCCCACGCATTCGACAAAGGGCAAGATTTTGCGCAGCGGCAGCTTGAGCTGGTTCAGGTCACTGCGGTGCAGCATGCGCCAGTGGCGGGCAGCCAGCAGTTTCTGGACGGACTGCACGCCCAGCCCCGGCACGCGCAGCAGCAGCTCGCGTGCAGCGGTGTTGAGGTTGACGGGGAAGCATTCCCGGTGCGCCAAGGCCCAAGCCAGCTTGGGGTCGTGTTCCAGTGACAGCATGCGCTGGCCTTGCGGGCCCACGGGCACAATTTCTTGCGCTGCAAAACCGTAAAAGCGCATCAGCCAGTCGGCCTGGTACAGGCGGTGTTCCCGCACCAGCGGCGGGGCGATGAGCGGCAGGTCGCGGCTGCTGTCGGGAATGGGACTGAAGGCCGAGTAGTAGACGCGGCGCAGTCCATAGCCCGTATAGAGCTTGGCACTGGTGAGGATGATGTCGCCATCGTCTGCCCCATCGGCGCCCACAATCATTTGCGTGCTTTGGCCACCGGGCGCAAACGCGGGGGGCTTGGCAGCCCGTGTGCTGCGCGACTGCGGCATGGAGATGACCGAGGTTTTGGCCGCCGCCCGGCGCTCGGCTTGCGAGGTGCTGATGTGCTGGTGCAACTGCCCCATGGCGTGGTGGATGGTGGCGCTGTCTTTCTCGGGCGCCAGCTGGTGCAGGCCTTGCACGGTGGGCAGTTCGATATTGATGCTCAGGCGGTCGGCGTACAGCCCCGCCTGGGCCAGCAGCGCAGGGTCGGCATCGGGAATGGTTTTGAGATGGATATAGCCTTTGAAGCCATGCTCCAGCCGCAGGCTGCGGGCCACGCCCACGAGTTGCTCCATGGTGTAGTTGGGGCTGCGGATGATGCCGCTGGACAGAAACAGCCCCTCGATGCAGTTGCGCCGGTAAAAGTCGAGCGTGAGGGTGACCACCTCGGCCACCGTGAAACGGGCGCGGGGGATGTTGGAGGTGACGCGGTTGACGCAGTATTTGCAGTCGTAGACGCAAAAATTGGTCAGCAGGATTTTGAGCAGCGAGACACAGCGGCCATCGGGTGTCCAGCTGTGGCAAATGCCATTGCCGGTGGTCGAACCGATGCCGCCCGCTGCGGCATGGCGCTTGGCGCTGCCGCTAGAGGCACAGGAGGCGTCGTATTTGGCGGCATCCGCCAAGATGGCAAGTTTGGTTTGCAGTTCCACTGTTTATTTATACAGTATTTGGGCAATCCGCAATGTCATCGATGGCAAATGGGCACTGTGCGTTCCTGCGCAGCCAGCGGCCGTGCGCCGTGCACAACGCTAGGTCTATAGAGCCAAAATGGCCGCTAGCGCCGATGCATCAAGCGCTGGTAGCTCCTGTTTTTAAGCAGCACGCTTTTCCAGCGTAAAAGGTGGCAGGCCTTTCAGCAACTGCGCTCCGTAACTGGTGGCCACCAGGCGCCGGTCGTAACAGTAGACGTGGGCTTGGTCTTCTTCGGTGCGGATGGCGCGGCCCACCCATTGCGCCAGGCGGATGGCGGTGGCAGGCACCACCAAGTCGTTGAACGGGTTGCGCCCGCTGCTGCGCAGCCACTCGGCACGCGACTCGCCCACGGGGTCATCCGGCGGGGCAAAAGGCAGCTTGGTGATGAACAGCGACTCGCACAGTGCACCGGGCAGATCCAGCCCTTCGCCAAACGACTGCATGCCAAAGATGATGCTGGGCAAGCCCTGCTCCACGCGGTTGCGGTGCTCGGCCAGCAGCATGGCGCGCGGCATGGCGGTTTGCACCAGCACCTGGGCGCGCATGGCAGTGGGCAGCGCGTCGACCGCTTGGCGCATTTGCTCGCGCGAGGTAAACAGCACCAGCGCCCCGGCCTCGACCCGGCTGATGTCCAGCATCAACTGGTGCACCATCTCTTGCGTGAAGGCGGCGGCCTCGCGCGGGTCGGCACGGGTTTGGTGGGCAATCAGCGTGCCCTGGGCAGCGTAGTCAAAGGGGCTGGCCACTTCCAGCGTTTGCACGGCGGCATCGTTGGCCAGACCGGCTTCACGCAGAAAAAAGTCAAAGCTGCCACAGCTGGTGAGGGTGGCGCTGGTCAGCACCGCGCCGCGCACCTGGCTCCACAGATGGTGGCGCAGCGTGGCACCGGGCAAGATGGGGCTGGCGTGGCCTTTGACGACGATGTAGTCACCATCCACCTCCAGCGTGAACCACTTGGCGTTGGGCACGCTTTCCGAGCCGTCTTCGCGGGTTTCGGGCTGCTGGCTCAGCAACTGGGCCGTGTCGTGCACGGCCTCCAGGCGCGGGGCCAGCGTGCCCACTTGGGCGTACAACTGCGACAGTCGCTGCGCTTCGTCGGGTTTGTCTTTGATCTCGGCCTTGAGGGCCTTGGCAATGGCCCGCAGCACGTCCAGAAAGCCGCTGGCGTGGTGCATGACCTGCGCCAAGGGGTCGAGCAAGGCATGGGGCACATCGCCGCGTGGCACGCGTGCACGGGCCGGGCCAAAGCGCTCATCTTTGCCTTTGAGCTGGTCGCCGTAATGCTCCATCACCAAGCGGGCCAGCTCGGTCAGGTGCTCGCGCAGGCCGCTGCTGTAGCCCGCAATGTCGGCAATCTCGTCCACTTCCATCAACTGGCCCACACGCAAGGCGCGGCTGGCCAGTTTGTCGATCCACTGCAGGCGGCTCATGTCCATCTCACACGCAAATTGCGAGAGGGCCGTTTGCGGCAAATGGTGGGCTTCGTCCAGCACCAGCAGGCTGTCATTCAGGTCCGGCAGCAGCCGCGCCCCCAAGCTGGAAAGCAGTAAATCATGGTTGGCGACAATGACTTGCGCGGCCACCATCTCTTTGCGGCGCTCGTAATACGTGCAGCTGTCAAACGTGGGGCAGTGGCGGCCGGTGCAAGAGCTGCCTTCGGCGGCCACCGGGCTCCAGGCTTCGGCCTCGGGCGGGTTGGGCAGGCTGTCGCGGTCGCCATTCCACTCGCCGCTGGCCAGCGCATCCCCCATGGATGCGTAGAACTGCATGCGCGCTTCGGTCTCTGCTTGCGGGCGTTTTTTGCGCTGCTCGGCCGCTTCTTCGGCAAACAGATCGTCCACTTCTTCGCTGTTTTCGCCGGAACTGGCCAAGCGCTCTAGCTTGAGCTTGCAGACAAAACGTCCCCGCCCTTTGGCCAACGCAAATTTGAAGGGCGTGGGCAGTTGCTGCGCCAGCGCAGGCAAATCTTTGTTCACCAATTGCTCTTGCAGCGCCACCGTGGCCGTGGAGATCACCACACGTGTGCCGCGCGCCAGTGCCATGGCAATGGCTGGCGCTGCGTACGCCAATGACTTACCCACGCCCGTTCCGGCCTGCACCACGGCGATGGCTTTTTGGGGATCGGGAGCGCCCTCTTCCACCTTGCCGAGTTGGGCGAGCGACAGCGTGTGCGCGATTTGCGCAGCCATTTTTCGCTGCCCCTCGCGGAGGCGAAAGCCCGGGATGGAGGCAACGACGGCGTCAAAGGATTCCAGGGCCTCCGTGGCCCATTTTTTTTGGCTCATTGTGGGATGGTTTGGCTTGCGCAGCGGTAAAAGATGTGTGAAAAATTCTTTTCAATACATATCCACCGCAAAGACTGCATGCTTTTATTTATGTTGCGGTGCAAGTCTTGAGAGAAAGTGCTGAAAAAACAGACAAAGTGCATGGTGTCAAGCGGCGTGGATACGCCAAGGCGTTGAGCCCACTACTTTGTGGAAAATTGATTATAGGCTGTGGATGATTTCGAGGAAGTGGTGCGGCGAGATGACGGCATTCAGGCCAAGAACATGTACACAACGCTGTGGAAAAGATAGATTTGACGTTGGCGAAGGTATTGAAAAAATCTTTTCTTTCAATGCACTCTTGTTCACAAGTCACTGGTTGTCGTTGGGTTGTGTATAACTTGATTTTTGGGTGTATCGCCGCTGAAAAGATGTGCACAAAAAATCTTCAGAAAGTTATCAATAGCTTGTGAGTAAATGCGGTAGTCCAGCAGTTGGGCGCATCGTTAAAAAATAGCGTGATGTGTCAACACCTGTTTGCTACTGCCTAAGGCATTGCATAGTTTTTGAAATTTTTCATTCTGCTACGGAATGTTTACCTCACCAATACAAACAAAAAATACCAAATACTGTGTGAATTTTTATATTTATTGAAGTTGAAAACTATAATTTGTTTGAAAAATAACAGATACATCAACCGCTGATCGTGTGTTTGATGAAAAAATAGGCAAAGTGCATCGCCAAGCGCAGCAAGGGTGTCTGGCGCTGTCTGGATGAAGAAGCCGCAAGGCTTGGTCTGCCCATGGGGTGGTTTGCGTGACGCAGCGGGTGAAGCCATGTCAGCGGGGATGGCGGTGTCAGCGCTACACTGGCCGACTGCTTTTTTGATGCCTTTTCACTTTCTTGTTATGCACGCAGCTTTTGGCTGGCTGGATGCGGTCATCCTTGGTTTGGTTCAAGGGTTGACGGAATTCCTGCCCATTTCTTCCAGCGCACACTTGCGCATCCTCGGTCCTCTTTTGCCGGGTGGTGCAGATCCGGGGGCAGCCTTCACGGCCATTACCCAGTTGGGTACGGAACTGGCTGTACTGATTTACTTTCGCCAAGACGTGATGCGCATGCTGCTGGCCTGGTGTGCCAGCCTGCCGGTGATTGGCAGCCGCCAGCGCGGAGCGCCACTTTCCCAAGATGCCAAATTGGCCTGGCTGGTGGTGCTGGGCACGATCCCCATCTGTGTGCTGGGCTTGCTTTTGCGCGACTGGATTGAAACCACCTTTCGCACCCTGGCTGTCACGGCCACCATGCTGATCGTGTTTGGTCTGTTGCTGGGCTGGGCGGAAAGGCGCGGCATGCAAAACCGCCAAATCGGTGATCTGAGCTGGAGGGATGGCATCTTGCTGGGCTTGGCCCAGGCCATGGCACTGATTCCTGGGGTATCGCGCTCCGGTGGCACGATCACTGCAGCCCTGTTGCTGGGCATGACCCGCGATGCGGCCGCACGGTTTTCGTTCCTGCTGGCCATACCCGCGGTTCTGATGTCGGGCTTTTATATGTTGCTGTTCAAGCGCGAGCCCATGACCAGTGAGCAATGGGGCATGACCTTGACGGCGACGGTGGTGGCCTTTGTGGTCGGCTACGCCGTCATTGTGTGGTTCATGCGGCTGATCTCCAGCAAGGGCTTTGGTTTCTTTGTGATCTACCGCGTGGTTTTAGGGCTTGCGATCTTGCTAGGCCTGTACTTTGGATTTATCCATTAATCTTCGACCTGTTATTGTTTGCTAGAGCGAGTTTGAAAGGACGCTCAACACCATCATGGAAATTCCTATACTTATCGCCCTCATTGTTCTCAATGGCTTGTTTGCCATGTCTGAAATTGCGCTGGTTACAGCGCGCAAGGCACGGCTTCAAAAATTGATCGATGAGGGCGATACCGCCGCAGCTGCTGCGCTCAAGCTCGGCGAAGACCCTACGCGCTTTCTCTCCACCATCCAAATTGGTATCACCTCGATTGGTGTGCTCAACGGTATCTTTGGTGAGGCTGCGCTGGCGCAACCTATGTCTGTGTGGTTGATTGAAATGGGGATGGCAGCCAACTACGCCAGCACTGTTTCGACCGCTGTCGTGGTGGTGGTGATCACCTATGTCTCTATCGTGGTGGGCGAGTTGGTGCCCAAGCGCCTGGGACAGACCAACCCCGAATCGATTGCCCGTCTGGTGGCCCGCCCCATTAACCTGCTGGCCAAGCTGACCAAACCGTTTGTGCTGTTGCTGACATCGTCCACCCGAGGTTTGCTGAGGATTTTGGGCGTGAAAGAGAGCAACGAATCGTCGGTGACAGAAGACGAAATTCATGCGGTGCTGGCAGAGGGCACCACTTCGGGTGCCATCGAGCAAAACGAGCACACCATGATTCGCAATCTGTTCCGTCTGGACGATCGCCAGATCTCCTCGCTCATGGTGCCGCGCTCGGATGTGGTGTGCTTGGACGTGAGCCTGCCGTTTGAAGCCAACATGGCCATCCTTGAATCGCAGGATCACGCCCGTTATCCCGTGATTGATGGCAATTTTGAGAATCTGCTGGGTGTCATCAACTCCCGCCAGTGGCTGGCCAATGCCCTCAAGGGCAAGCGTGACCTGCGGGAATCTTCAGAGCTGATTCAAAAACCCATCTACATTCCTGAAACCATCACGGGCATGGAGCTGCTGGAGAACTTCAAGATCTCAGGCTCGGCCATGACTTTTGTGATCGACGAGTACGGTGAAGTGCAAGGCATTGTCACCGTGCGCGATGTGACCGAGGCCATTACCGGCGAGTTTGTCACCGAAGACCCCAGCGATGCATGGGCGGTGCAGCGTGATGATGGCAGCTGGTTGCTGGACGGTCATATTCCGATCATGGAACTCAAAGATCGCTTGGGCCTGAAGACGGTGCCCGAGGAGGAAAAAGGCCGCTACCAAACCCTCAGTGGCATGCTGATGCTGTTGACGGGCAAGCTGCCTTCGGAGACCGATAAAGTGATCTGGGAAAGCTGGGAGTTCGAGGTGGTGGACATGGATGGCAAGATCATCGATAAGATCCAGGCCACCAAAATTGAAGAGCCTCCTATCGATATGGCGCAAGAGCCATAAGCAGTGTGTGCGACACAAAAAAAGCAGCCCTTGGGCTGCTTTTTTTATGGTCAATATGCATGCGCTGTAAAGGTGGGGTGCCAATGCTGTGGCCTCCCATCGGCCCCCACGGTGGCACTGGGCTACTTCCCCATTCGCTGCCGTGTTTGCGCACCGCCAGCCATCGGTGTTGTGCAGTGTCTCAACAGGCGGTGAATCGCACCGGGTTTGGTGGAGGCTAGTTTGTTGAAGTGCAGGCGT
>NZ_JARXOV010000039.1:0-1458 GCF_030162955.1 Comamonas jiangduensis | reverse complement strand
AAGTTGAAGACCGTCCCTTCGTGGTTGATGGCCCCAAAGGCTCCAAGTACTTCGTGTACGAGGATTCTTTCTACGCCTACATCGAAGCCCTGCGTGCTCATGGCCGCATCGTGACCGTAGACACCACCCACCACCCCGTGGTGGCCTCGTACAGCTACTCCAACGAGCCCGCACCCACCTTCAACATGGCAAACCTGCGCAAGGTGCCTTCTGCTTCCGTTGTGAAGGTGATCGCATGAGCCGCTCCCACCGCGCACAGCACGCCTCGGCTTCCCCCAGTGCTGTAACACTGGGGGAAACTCCCCGCCACGCCATCGGCGGTGCAAAAGTTGACTGGCTCACCTTCACCTGGTTGCCTGAACCCGACGAACACGTCCTGGCTACCGTCCTGGACTTGCTGCGCACCCACGGCTTGCAGGTTCATGCTGAGGATGGCAACGGCCACTTTGGCTTCCAGCACGGCGCGCGCCTCTTCGTGCTCCTGGATGACGGTGCACGCCATCAGGTCGGACTCCTTGACTGGGGTGGTGACCGTATGCGTGGCCGTGCCCGCCTTGACCTCTCCGGCTCCGGATGCTCCAAGGTCACCAATTGGCAAGGCATGCAGGACTTCCTGTACAGCGCTTGGGACTGCACCATCACCCGCGTCGACCTGGCCGTTGACTGCCTAGAAGGTGAATTCACCGTAGACGACGCCCGCGACTGGCTCAGCCAAGGCCTGTTCACAGCAGGCACAGGAGCCCCTCCACGCCACAGCACGCCCGGCGACTGGCTCTCAGAAACCCCGTACTACGGTCGCACCCTGGAAATAGGCCGCCGTGAGAACGGAAAGATGCTCCGCGCCTACGAAAAAGGCCTCCAGCTCATGCCTGGCTCCGGCGACAAATGGACCCGCTTTGAGGTCGAGCTGCGCCGCAAAGACCGCGACATACCCCTCGACGTACTCACCCGCCGTGACGAGTACTTCGTCGGTGCCTACGAGTGCCTGCAGCAGCTGCTGCCTGTAGCCGGTGAGCGCATCAAAACCCACCAAAAAGAAGGTGAGCTGACCGCCGAACGCATGGTCAGCCACTGCCGTGAAGCCTACGGAAAACTGGTCAACGTACTGCGTGGCCACGTGGATTCCGACGAGCTCATGGACGTAATTTCCCGCCCTGGCATTCCAAGACGACTGGAAAAGGCCAGCTTGGGCGGATTTATAGCGGGGTCGTCTCTCGCAAAACCCTCAATGAAGGAGCTAAGGCCATGAAAGCATACGTAATCGGAGTACAGATCTCGGAAGGTGTCGCCAAAGCCACCGGCAAGCCCTATTCCATTGGCAAATTGCATGTTGCCCTGCCTATGGCCGGTGACGGTGCCCGCGGAATGATGGGTTCTGAATACCAATGCGAACCCGCCGTCCTGCGCAAGCTGGACAACGTCAACCTGCCCGCCTTGTGCGACCTGGAGATGCAGGAC
>NZ_JARXOV010000038.1:0-1607 GCF_030162955.1 Comamonas jiangduensis | reverse complement strand
CGATGAAAAACGCTGGTGAGCAATCTCTCTAGTGCTGTGAAGCTATGGCGCCAACGTGGTTTCAGCTGAAGATGGCCTGCCAAGCATTCATCTAACAGGAGGTGCGCAATGTACAACCCAGCAGATTTCACGCTAGAAGGACAGGTGGCAGTCGTGACCGGCGCCGGTATTGGGCGCGCTATCGCAGAAACTTTTGCGGCAGCAGGGGCTGCAGTGGTGGTCAGCGATTTGCAGCAGTCCACGGCTGAAGCAGTGGTCCAAGCTATTGCGCGCAAGGGCGGGCGTGCAGTGAATATTCCGTGTGATGTGACACAAGAGCACAACCTTGAAACCTTGGTGCAAGAGACCGTGGAGCACCTTGGCAAGCTCACGATTTTGGTGAGCAATGCGGGCGGCGGCGGGCCCAAACCATTTGATATGCCGATGGCTGACTTTCGGCGCGCGTTTGATCTCAACGTCTTCTCGCTTTTTCGGCTGGCGCAACTGGCAGCACCAGAGATGGAAAAAGCGGGCGGCGGTGCTATCTTGGCAATCACTTCCATGTCCGCAGAAAACAAAAACAAACGCATGGCTGCCTACGCATCGTCCAAGGCTGCCACCAGTCATTTGGTACGCAATATCGCATTTGACTTGGGAGATAAGGGGATTCGAGTCAATGGAATTGCGCCTGGCGCAACGCGCACTGCGGCCTTGGAGTCGGTTTTGAGCCCGGAAATTGAAGCAAGGATGCTGAGCCACACACCGATTCACCGTTTGGGAGAGCCGCAGGATATGGCGAATGCTGCACTTTTCCTGTGTAGCCCCGCTGCTGCGTGGATCAGTGGGCAAATCCTGACGGTTTCAGGTGGCGGAGTGCAAGAGCTGGACTGATGGGCACAACGTCCACATCACAGTTGGTACCCAAAGCTAGACCGGGTTTGTCTACCTGCCTAGGGACAGCCCAGTGTGCTGTACAACAGTTTTTTTGGATCAAGTGGGGCGGTGTTAAGATAGCGCGGTTGCTAAATATTTGCCCGCTGTAGATGGATAATTTATAGCGTTTTCTTTCTTGAAAACAAGGGCAGAGCAAATGCGGGTGTAGTTCAATGGTAGAACTTTTGCTTCCCAAGCAAATAGCGTGGGTTCGATTCCCATCACCCGCTCCATCTCAAGCCCGCTCGCGGCATGGATCTCTGTGTGCCGTTAAGCATAAAGTGGCCGCACTGGACAGCTTATGCTTTATTTCCTGTTAGGACACATTTTGCTTTATTGCAATTTTGTGTTAGGAATTTAAGACTTCAGTGCAAGCTCGTTTGAATTCTTCAGACGGGCTTTTTTTGTGCCTTAACTAAGGATGTAGACACGCAAAAAGGCCGCCTCTCTCAGTGTTGAAGGAGGCGGCCTTTGGTTTGAAGGGGTATTCGGTGGCTTAGTCCATTACTAGCTTTCGAGGATATGCGTTGTCACAGATTCCCGCAGTTGCATGCTCGCTACTTTCAATGTATTGGCGAACTTCTCGAATCGCATCCCATGTGTTGGAGATAGGGCTCAAGATTTCTGCAGGCACTAGCTTTTCAACTTCCCGCATGTTGGGCGCGATACCGTTATCTAAAAGCCAGCGGCAAGCT
>NZ_JARXOV010000037.1:0-1680 GCF_030162955.1 Comamonas jiangduensis | reverse complement strand
GGAGGCTGTGTGAAAACACTGCATTGGCGGTGGCCCAAACTTAAAATCGTGGCATCTGTATTGAGGTCGATGCCATATGAAGCGCTTCATCGAAGGTGAATGTCGAGATCAGGTCACGCTGCTGCCAGAGTGCCTGGATGACTTCATTGGCGAGGACAATCCTGTACGGATCGTAGATGCCTTTGTTGATGAATTGGACTTGCAAGCTCTGGGCTTCAACAGAGCTGCACCTGCAAGCACAGGTCGTCCGGCGTATCACCCTGCAGTTCTTCTCAAACTTTATATCTACGGGTACCTCAATCGCATCCAGTCCAGCCGCAGGTTGGAGCGGGAAGCTCAGCGCAATGTGGAGTTGATGTGGTTGACAGGACGCTTGGCTCCAGACTTCAAAACGATTGCGGACTTCCGCCATCACAACGGAGTTGGCATTCGCAAGGTATGCAGCCACTTCATTGGTATTTGCAGGGAACTCAAGCTCTTTAGCCAGGCCATCATTGCCATTGATGGCAGCAAATTCAAAGCGGTTAATAACGGTGACAACAACTTCAGCAATGGCAAGATTGAAGGCCGCAAGCGTCAGATCGAGCAAAGCATTCAGCGTTACCTGGACGCCCTTGAAACAGCAGACCGTACGCAGCCTGCAGAGGTCGAGGCAAAAACCAAGCGCCTGAAAGAAAAGATTGAGCTTTTGCGCTTGCAGATGCAAAAACTGGAGCAGGTACAAGAGCAAATTAAGCAGCAGCCTGATGGCCAAATATCTACGGTGGATCCTGACTCGCGGGTGATGATCTCCAAAGGTCAAGGAGTCGTGGGGTACAACGTGCAAGCTGCTGTTGATACTCAAAACCATCTGATCGTGGCCCACGAAGTGACCAACATTGGCAATGACCGTGCACAGTTGAGCAAGATGGCAAAAGCTGCCAAGCAGGAAATGGCTGCAGACAATCTGCAGGCACTGGCAGACCGAGGGTACTTCAATGGCCCGGAAATCAAAGCCTGCGAGGATGCTGGCATTGAGGCATTTGTGCCCAAGCCGCTGACATCGAACGCTAAGGCGGATGGCCGCTTCGATAAGTCTGACTTTGTATATCTATCGGAAACGGATGAATACCGCTGTCCTGCAGGCGAGAGTGCCATTCACCGCTTTAACACGGTGGAGCGCAGTGGCCTGAATGTGCGGGTGTATTGGAGCAGTGCCTGCATAGGCTGCCCTCAAAAGAGCGAATGCACCACGAGCCAGTACAGACGCATTCGCCGCTGGGAGCATGAAGATGTACTGGAGCGCATGCAGGAACGGTTGAATACAAAAACCGATGCCATGACCGTGCGCAGGCGCACAGTGGAACACGTGTTTGGGACGCTCAAGCACTGGATGGGGTCTACCCACTTCTTAACCAAGACATTGGCACATGTAGGCACGGAAATGAGCCTGCATGTGCTGGCCTACAACTTCAAACGTGTGATGTGTATCTTGGGTGCTCAAAACATGATGCAAGCGTTGCGATCTGTGCCAGCGTAAGCCTTTGTGGCTCAATTTTTAGCTGCAAAGCGGCACAGATTGGGCGCAAAACACCTTGAGTGTCGCCACGTTCCCAAAAATAGGGACGCCATTCAAAGACCGACTGTGTAGTGGCGTGCCAATAGCTAACTCGGTAAAAATGCGTTTCCACACAGCCTCGG
>NZ_JARXOV010000036.1:0-1776 GCF_030162955.1 Comamonas jiangduensis | reverse complement strand
CAAGATGACTGAGGCCTCTGGCGTCCTATCAAAGTCAGCTTGAAAGAACGCATGTCTCCATTGTATTTGGCTTCCTGCGGACTTGTGTCCGCCAATGCCTAAAGTTTCCCCCAGCCACAAAAACGACGCAGGCGGTGCCTCCCTTGGTACCAATGCGAATTTACGAGCCCCGACAGGGATCACACGCCAAACTGAGCGTTTCGCGCTCCAGTCTGTTGCCCGTCAGCTACTGCCAAAAAGCCGTACTTCCCTGTGCCTTCGCGCTCGCGCCTTTGGGCGTCAGGGGGTCGATGTTCTCAAGTCCAAGAAGTACGACACCGCCCACTATGCAGGGCTGCAAACCTGCGGCAGTGTGTGGACGTGCCCTGTGTGCGCTGCCAAGATTGCAGAACGCCGCCGCCTTGAGCTGCAATCGGCCATGTCCCAGCATCAGGCATCAGGCGGATCTGTCCAGTTGCTCACCCTCACTACTCCCCACACCCGTTTTGACAAGCTGGAAGACCTGATGGCCAAGCAAGCCGAAGCCGTCCAGAGCTTCCTGCGCGACAAGACGGTAAAGAAGGTGTTTGCAGAGATGGGCTACATAGGCCAAGTGCGCGCCCTTGAGGTCACACATGGCCGTAAGGGGACCAACAACGGTTGGCATCCACACTTCCACTTCCTCCAGTTTGTCGAGTTCGCTCCACACCCAATGCAGCTAGACGATTGGAAGTTGAGACTGTTTGTCCGGTGGGCTTCTTGTTGCAAAAAGGCTGGGCTTTCAGCCCCAACCATGCAACACGGTTTGGACATCAGAGACGGTAGCTATGCAGAGAAATACGTCTCCAAGTGGGGCTTGGAAGACGAAATGACCAAGGCTCACATCAAGAAGGGTCGCGCAGGAGGCGAGACACCTTTCGACCTTCTTAGGTCGTGCCTGGTTGATGCAGAAGACCGCCAAGCAGCCTTTCTGTTCAAAGAGTTCGCAGCCAATTTCAAAGGGAAACGTCAGCTCTCCTGGTCGAATGGACTAAAAGCCAAGTTCGACCTGGTTGAAAAGACTGATGAGGAGCTGTCAGAAGAAAAAGAAGATGAGGCGTACCTGTTGGGGCAGATCGACATTGACCAATGGCGTGACGTTCTCAAGGTGGATGCACGCGGGATCGTTCTGGAGCTGGCCTCATTGAAGGGGTGGACTGCTGTCGAGAACTTCCTGTTTGTCATCAAGGGAGCCCACGACCCGACCACTCTTGCCGCTCCTGTGACCTTGGATATCGTTAGAGAGGCTAGGGAGCTTCTTCTGGCTGCATGACCAGCACACAAACGTAGTTTGCATAAGTGCGCCCTTCGGGGGTATCGGGGGGCCCGCCCCCTGATGTTCACCTCTCGCCGCGCAACGTACCCAGCGCAATGAGCACAGCGCCCAAGCCGCGCCGGTATCTAAAAAGTGAAACTTTCGGCAGTTTCCCCCTGCACTTTTCGCAGCTTTCGTGCACCTCGCCAGCTCGCCGCGTGGCCTGCTGGTCGCGGATCAAGAGCTTAAAAATTCGCGTCCTGAGAACAACGGTATTCCGCGGCAGCGCCGACAGGGTGGGCAAGCGGCGCGCCGCACGCCGTGTCGAGCGCTTCCGCGAACGACCTTCACGGCTCTATACTGCGAAGACGTTTTGCCTTTGAAACCGTGTGGAACCCCAAAAGCTCAATCCGAGAGGACGTTGTGGGGGTTGACGTCCAACCGAGCTGTGACCGGCTCAAATAATTCAGCGTACCCACCAAAGGCGAAGCCCCAGCATCCGG
>NZ_JARXOV010000035.1:0-2164 GCF_030162955.1 Comamonas jiangduensis | reverse complement strand
GATCCGAGAGCACGTATGCCAGCGATTTTGCACGCCATGCACTCGAACGTGTACTCGGTTGTCAGTGAAGGAGTCCAAGTCAGTTTGCAAGGCCGTGCGCACAAGATTTTTCCAGGGCCACAAAGAACGACTGGGGGCATGACCGGCCTGTGGCTGTGCGCTATTGATGTTGAGGGGCCATGGACATGATTTGGGAGCCCTTTTTTTGTTATGAGCTGCGCGGGGGGCGCACCCCTTTGGGTGCACAGAATGGCCTAATCTATGGCACCGTTCAAGCGCAGCAAGGCGAGTTGCTGCAACACGTATGGCGGCGCGTGTGCCTGTTCATTCAGCGTGACGGGGTGTTTGTTGCGCAAACGTGGAGTGACAAAGTCACGGGCGCTTACCGCTTTGAGCGTCTGGATGCGGCAGAAACCTACTTCGTGATTGCCTTTGACCACACTGGCATGCACCGTGCAGTGGCTGCCAATGACTTGGTGCCGGAGGTGCAGGCATGAGCGCCGCAGAACCCATCTGGCGTGTAGCCCCTGCCTTGCTGCTGGCCCAGCTCCAAGCCACGCTGGCGCGGCTGGATGCCCAAGAGGGGAGTGCCAGCATCCGTCTTTACAGCACAGCGCGCCCAAGTGATATGGGGCAAGGCGGCACGCCCATGGCGCAGGTGCAACTGGCACGGCCTGCGGGCGTGATAACTGCAGCAGGCCTGCTGCAGCTCACACCGGCAGACCCAGCGGGCAGTATGGTGCTGGAATCCGGCACGCCGCGCTGGGGCGAGTTGGTGGCCGCAGATGGTACGGTGCTGGCCGATGGGAATGTGACCGATGCTGCACACGGCGGTTGCTTTCAGGTCAGCGGCGGGCAAACGCCTGAGGGCGATGATGCTCCAGTGTTCTATGCAGGTGGCCTGATCACGCTGGCTGCAACGGCGCTGGGCTAGGGCAGCACATGGCCGCTACCCCACTTGTCTTTAAACAGCAGCATCAGGGCGCTGGCAACCCCGTGCAACTGGTGCTGGGGGCGGATGAAGGCGCGCCCCAGCCAAAGTACATGCTGGCAGCTGTTGGCCGCCTTTCGCTGGGTATGCGTGGTGCGGTGCGTGTGGCAGCTGTGCAGCGTGTTACCGCCGTGGGGCGTATCACTGCTGGTCTGCGCGGCCCCGTTGCTGTGGGCTGGCATGTGAATGTTTCTCGCCCCAGTGTGGCCATGGTCACCGATGCTGCCCAGCCGGCGCAGTCATTGCGTGCGGCCGTGCAAGGTGTGTGGCAGCAGTCAATGCGCACACAAACTGCCATCACCCAGATCTGGCAAGACGCGCGCCATGTGTCAGAGCAAGTGCGCGCACTGTGGCAACAAGCCAAGCCTTTGCGAGGTGCAGGTGTTGATGTGATGCAAGACGCAGCATCCGTGCGCCACGGCATGCGCAGTGGGTTTGAGCAATCCTTGCGTCGTTACAGCGCTGCGCTTGATGTGGTGCAAGACGCGCAGGCCCTGCGTGTTGCCACGTTGGTGGCGTTTGAGCAGGCAGTGCGTCTGCGCAACGCCCTGCAAGGCAGCATGCAACAAGCCCTGCCCGCAAGCGGCCGCTGGTTCACCAGCTTTGCCCATGGGCTGCCTGTACGGTTGGGTGTGGGTGGCCGCTACCAAGAGGCTGCCAAACCAGGCCCCGGACAGTGGGTGTGGCCCCTGCCGCCAAATCCGCAGCCCAAGCCATGCTACGTGCCCGGCCTGCCAGCAGCCTTGGTGTTTGACCAGGCCAGTGCCAGTGGATTGCCTGCTGCGCTGGTGTTTCGCTGTAAGCGCAAAGCTCCAGAGCCGCAGCCCACGCCGCACTACGTCATTCCCTTACTGCCTGCCTATATGCAAGTCCACCACCTCACCGCACACCTGCTGCCTGGCATGGAGCCTGTGCCGCTCTCCGACCTGACGCTGTCTGCCGACGATGATGGCTACGGCTGGAGCCTCACGGCCAATGGCCCGGAGCACCTGATGGAGCAGCTCGCTCCCATGGCAGGCTTGCCTGCCCGCGTGCGGGTAGAGATCAACGGGATTGCTTTTGTGTTTGCCATCACCAGCACCGCCCGCAGCCGCAGTTTTGAGCGCAAGCGCGTAGCGGTGTTGATTTCCACGCAAAACTGACCCGCAATTTCCATCTCAAACTGACCCACCT
>NZ_JARXOV010000034.1:0-2727 GCF_030162955.1 Comamonas jiangduensis | reverse complement strand
CACCGCAAACGCTGCGGCCAAGGGCAAGCCCAAAATCCAAGCGAAGTACCACATGTCACTTCCTTTCAGTTATTCAATATTCATAGCTGCCAGCGCTTGTTTTTCATCCACTTCCATATGAAAACATATGGAAAATCTTATTTAACAAGCGCTAGCGGCTCCTTTTTTAGTAAGCGTGGCCTTTGCCTTCGCTGATGGTTTCCACACGCACCTTGCCGCGCATGATGTGATACACCCAGCTGGTATAGGCCAAGATGATGGGCAGGAAGATCACGGTGGACACCAGCATGATGAACAGCGTCAGGTGGCTGGACGAGGCATCCCACACCATCAGGCTGAACTGCGGATTGACCGACGAGGGCAAGATGAAGGGGAACATCGATACGCCCACGCTCAGCACAATCCCGGCGATGGCCAAACCACTGCTCAGCAAGCCCAGCCATTCACGGCGCAGCTTCATGCCCAGGGCGGCCAGCAAAGGCATCAGCACACCCAGTGCAGGCACGATCCACAGCGCTGGCTGCTTGGCGTAATTGGCCAGCCACGCGCCTTGGCCTATGGCCGCAGACTTGAGCATGGGGTTGGAAGGGCCGGTGGTGCTCATGGCTTCGGTCAGCACAAAACCGCTGAGCTTGGCCAGCCACACGCCCGCGATCACATACAGCACCGTGGTCAGCACAGCAGCCACCATGCCCCAGCGGGTGGCACGCGCTTGCACCGCGCCTTCGGTCTTGAACACCAGCCACGCCGCACCGTGCATGAGCAGCATGGTCAGCGACACCAGGCCGCACAACAGCGCAAAGGGGGTGAACAGGTCAAAGAACGAGCCATCCCAGTAAATGCGCATATCGGGCGCCAGACGGAAAGGCACGCCCAGCAGCACATTGCCCATCGCTACGCCAAATACCAGGGCTGCGCCCCAGCCCGACAGGGTCAGCACCCAGTCCCAGCCGTTGCGCCACGCAGTGCCTTCGCGCTTGCTGCGGAACTTGAACGCCACGGGGCGCAAGATCAGGCAGACCAGCACGGCAAACATGGCCAGGTAAAAGCCCGAGAACGAGATGGCATACAGCTGGGGCCAGGCGGCAAAGATGGCGCCGCCGCCCAAAATCAACCACACCTGGTTGCCTTCCCACACGGGGCCGATGGTGTTGATCACCACGCGGCGCTCCACATCGGTTTTGCCCGTGGCGCGCAGCAGCGCGGCGGCGCCCAGGTCAAAACCGTCGGTCACTGCAAAGCCGACCAGCAAAATGCCCAGCAGCAACCACCAGATGACGCGCAACACGTCATAGCTCAAAAGTTCATGCAAGATCATGGTGTTGACTCCCTCGGTTACTTGGCGCTGTAAACATCCACGAACTTCTTCGTGTAGGCCTGCAGGTGAGGTTCACTCTCTTCATGCGGGCCTTTCAAGATGGCCTTGCGCATGAGCACCATTTCAATGATGAACATGACGGTATAAATCGCCACAAACAGGGCAATCGTCAGCAGCAGCGTGCCTGCCCCCAGGTTGGACACCGCCATGGCCGTGGGCAACACCCCTTCAATAATCCAGGGCTGGCGACCCACCTCAGCCACGATCCAGCCGCATTCGGCTGCAATCCAAGGCAAAGGAATGGCGAAAACTGCCACACGCAGCAACCAAGGGTAGGCATCCAGCTTGCGGCGTGCCGACAGCACAAAGAACGTGGCGGTCAGCACGATAAAGAACATGCCCAGGCCCACCATCACGCGGAAACTCCAGAACAAGGGGCCCACCGGAGGAATGGTGTCTGCCGCAGCCTTTTGGATCTCCAGGCGGGTGGCTTTGCGCGGATCATCGGTGTAGCGCATCAGCAGCAGCGCATAACCCATGTTGGCACCGTGATCTTCGAAGGTGGTCACCACCTCTGGCGGCACATCGGAAGGCTTTTTGAAACTGCGAATTGTTTGCAAGGCGTCATACGCCTTGATGCCCGACTCAATGCGCTCTTCGGCACGCGCCACCAAGTCATTGATGCCTGGAATTTCAGTGTCCAGCGAGCGGGTGCCGATCAGGCCCATCACCCATGGAATGTGCACGGCAAAGTGGGTTTCACGCGCTGCAGTGTCGGGAAAGCCAAATGCCGTGAAGGCTGCGGGAGCTGGCTCGGTTTCCCACATGGCTTCAATGGCCGCCAGCTTCATCTTCTGGTGTTCGGACGACAGATAGCCGCTTTCATCCCCCAGCACCACCACCGACAGCGACGCCGCTAGGCCGAACGAGGCCGCCACGGTCATCGAGCGCTTGGCCAGGGCCACGTGGCGGCCCTTGAGCAGATACCACGCCGACACGCCCAGCACAAAAATCGCGGCCACGGTATAGCCCGCCGACACGGTGTGCACAAACTTGGCTTGCGCGACCGGGTTGGTCAGCACCGCAAAGAAGTCGTTCACCTCCATGCGCATGGTTTGCGGGTTGAACACCGCGCCCACGGGGTTTTGCATCCAGCCGTTGGCAATCAAAATCCACAGCGCCGAGAAGTTGGAGCCAATCGCCACCAGCCAGGTGGCAATCAAGTGCTGTACCTTGGTCATGCGATCCCAGCCAAAGAAGAACAGCCCCACAAAGGTCGCTTCCAGGAAGAAGGCCATCAGGCCCTCAATCGCCAGCGGCGCACCAAAAATGTCGCCCACGTAGTGGCTGTAGTAGCTCCAGTTCATGCCGAACTGGAATTCCATCACCACACCGGTGGCTACGCCCAT
>NZ_JARXOV010000033.1:0-3766 GCF_030162955.1 Comamonas jiangduensis | reverse complement strand
GCCAAGCCGCTTCTTTGTCTTGCAGACGGCTTTCCAGGAAGTTGTAGACATCATCTGAGCCAACCAAATGCAGGGGCTTGTTCTCTGCGAAGTCAACAAATCGCTGCCAAATCGACAGATAAGTAGACTGGGTTTTGGGATATTTGGGGGATAGATAGCGTTTGTAGTGAGGTGTGATGTCTGCCAAACGATTTACCTGTGGATTTGGCGCGCGGTCTGGCTGCGCATCCCATACTGCTTCAAGCGGCGGTGGCAGTTTTGAAAGATCAGGCTGTCCGAGGGACTCACCTTGCTGTCGGGCAGCGAGAGTTTTGTACCCAGTTTTCACATGTGTCAGCACTTCGTAGGTGAGTGCTTGCCATTGCGCGTCTGTTGCCTCTAATTGATAGCCACGAAACACCATGAGCTGGTTCACGAATTCGTGGAATCTGCCAACATTTCCTGAAGCTACTGCTCGGTTGATGAGGGGGAGCATTTCCTGGATGTTCGCATCCAGTGATTCGAACTCCTCATCGCTCATCCCCTCTTTGCGTGCTTGGGCATCCGCGTCTAGCGTACTCAGAAAGAGGGAAGCGATTTGCCCAGGTAGCTCTGGACTGATCGAAAGGCTTTTAAGCCGCGTCTCACGAGGCAGCTTCAAGAAAGAGTCGATGGAAGTTACTTGCTTTTGGTTGGATCGAGCTGCGGCAAGCTCGCGATCTGTTTGTACGGTCAGCAAGGCGCAAAGCTCTTTGGCCTTTTTGTAGTCTCGCCCGAGCCTTTTTACAAAATTGGCCTTTTTGAAAAGCGTGCGCAAATCTTGGGGGATGGGGCGAAGGAAACGATAACCGTGGTCGTCCTTGCGCATGTAGGTTGGCATGTCAGCGTCCTTTGCTGACCGAACCTTTTGCTGCCGCTGTGTACCAGTCATTTGTACCACTTCAGGAGTAAAACTCCTTCATATGAAGCGATTTCAACAACTTAGTTCAATGTGGCGGAGGCTGTGAGATTCGAACTCACGGAAGGATCACTCCTTCGGCAGTTTTCAAGACTGCTGGTTTAAACCACTCACCCAAACCTCCGGAAGCTGCGTATTCTACACATGGATTGGGCGCTATCTGGTCATCTGCTTGGGGATGTGGCCTGTATGCGCAACTCTGCGCATGCAGAGCGACGGAGATAGGTTTGTTTGATTTGAATTATTAAAATTTAAAAACCATAGCTAAAGATTAATTCCATACACTGGCTCGAGTGAAATGCGGGTTGTTCGCGCATGCAGATCTGAAAGGAAACGATTGATGAGTGAAAACACCTCTGCTTTGGATGATGCAACCTTGGCATTCGCTGAACGTGTGTTTGATGTGGCGCGTCAGGGTGATGCGCAGCAGTTAGCACTGTGGCTAGAAAATGGGCTGCCTGCAACGTTGCGCAATGCCAAGGGCGATAGCTTATTGATGCTGGCCAGTTACTACGGTCATGGAGCAGCGGCC
Source organism: Comamonas jiangduensis (assembly GCF_030162955.1). Taxonomy (NCBI): domain Bacteria; kingdom Pseudomonadati; phylum Pseudomonadota; class Betaproteobacteria; order Burkholderiales; family Comamonadaceae; genus Comamonas; species Comamonas jiangduensis. The sequence continues at coordinate 2,297 of NZ_JARXOV010000033.1, read as the reverse complement.
AAGGTGCTGCTGCAGCATGGTGCTGATGCGCAGATTCCGAATGGGCGTGGGCAAACACCTTTGGCAGGCGCTGCTTTTAAGGGTGATCTGGAGATGACACGGTTGCTGCTGGATCACGGTGCACAGGTGGATGGCCCGTCGCCCGATGGTCGTACGCCGTTGATGTTTGCGGCGATGTTCAACCGCTCGGATATTGTGGCGCTGCTGCTAGAGCGTGGCGCGCAGATTGACAGGGCGGATCACCAAGGCAACACGGCGTTGGCGTGCGCTGCGGCGATGAATGCGCACGATGCAGTGGCTTTGTTGCGGCAAAAAATGGTGAATTAGGTGCCGCTCTGTTTTTGAGAGCAGCTTGCGCATATGAGGATTGCTTTTAGGCAGTGAAGTTGTTTGATGTCATGTAGGGGCGGCGCGAGCTGCTCCTTTTTTTATGGCTGGCGAGTGGGTTGCCGTCGGTTTGTAGAACTACTGGGCAGAGTAGCTTTTTCCCGCAATCCCTCATGCGCATTAAAAAAACCGCCTTCGCAAGGAAGGCGGTTTGGATTTGAGATGGCGTGCTGTGCTGTGCGCGCTATGCGTCAGGCTTAGTCGGCGGTCGCGCCCGAGGCTTTGACTGCTGCGCCCCATTTTTTGATGTCGGCATCAATCAGGGCGGTGAAATCGGCCGTGCTCAGACCATAGGCTTCGGCGCCCAGGTCAGAGATTTTCTTTTTCACGCTGTCTTGCGCCAGGATGTCGCGCACATAGCCGTTCATGCGTTCGGCCAGTTCCTTGGGCAGGTTCTTGGAGCCGATCATGCCGTACCAGGGTTCGACTTCAAAGTCGGTATAGCCCAACTCGTGCAAGCTCTTGACGCCCGGAAACTTGGGCGATGCGTGCTTGCTGGTGATGGCCAGTGCCTTCAGCTTGCCGCCGTCGATCTGGGGCTTGAGGGGCACAGGGTTGTCGATGCCGTACTGCACCTCATTGGCCATCAGCGCAATGATCAGCGGGGCCGAGCCCTTGTAGGGGATGTGGGGCGACTTGGCCTTGATCTGCGTGTGGAACATTTCCGCAATCATGTGCTGGGGCGAGCCCGCACCAGCCGAGCCGAAGTTCAACTTGTCGGTCTTGATCTGCTTGACCAGTTCATCCACGCTGTTGATGCCAGAAGTCGCGCCTGTCACCAGCAGAAAGGGCGCTTTGGCGATGGGGGTGATGGGGGTCAGATCGGTCCGGGGGTTATAGGGCACGCTCTTGTACAGCGAGGGCGAGATCACCACAGGACTGCTGGAGCCGACCAGGAAAGTGCCGCCATCGGGTTTGGCGCGGCTGACGTAGGCCGTGGCGATGTTGCCGTTGGCGCCGGGCTTGCTCTCCACGATCACAGCGGCGTCAATGCGCTTTTCCAGCTCCAGCGCCACGATGCGGGCCAGCATGTCGCTGGTGCCACCGGGTGCATAGGGTTGCACCAAGGTAATAGTCTTGACGGGCCAGGCGTCTTTGGCCTGTGCCAGTGTGGGCAGGCCTGCGGCAACGGTCAATACGGCGGTTGCTGCCAAAACGGTTCTACGGAACATATGCACTCCTTGTGATTTGCGCCACGGCATGGGTGAGGCAAAGTGATCGCGATGGCGACCCGAAACAGTGCATTCACTGTTTGGGAATCGGTTGGAACCCTTAGATACTAACCCCCAGTCTTGAAAAATAAAGAACCAAGACAGCGCTCTAATCACAAATGGTGATGTGGATATTACGTAGAAATCGTTGTTTTTTTCAATGGGCGATTCTGTGTTTTGTAATGTGAAAAATGTTGCGTTGCAGCATGATTTGAAAAGACTTTTTTCAGTGCCTTTGACGCCATGCGCTTGCGCGGCCCATTTTTTAGCGCTGGGTTTGCGCGATGAAAAAGACTTTTTTGACGCGTTCGTCCACTTCCCAATGGCCGGCAAAACCTTCGGGCAAAACAAAGCTGTCACCTGCACCAAAAAGGTGGGTGGTGCCGTCCAGGTCAACGATTCGGCAGCTGCCTTCCAGGATGTGGCAAAACTCCACATAGCCCGCGCAGTGCGAGCGGAACACGCCGGCCGTGGCTTCCCACACACCGCTGCTGAGCTGGCCGTGCTGCGCACTGAAGCTCTCCAGCGTTTGGTAGGTGGTGTTGCCGCGAATGGGGCGGTTGGGTTGGCCGTGCTTGGCGTGCGTGAGGTCTTGGGTCTCAATGCGGACGAGCTTGGGTGCAGCAGTCATGGTAGGTGGTGATATAGCAAAAAGAGGAGCTGTTAGCGCTTGTCTAGCCTGCATTTTGAGGTGTTTAG
>NZ_JARXOV010000032.1:0-5331 GCF_030162955.1 Comamonas jiangduensis | reverse complement strand
TAGTCGAGAGACTTTAAATTTATCAAGATCGAACTGTAGAGTTTGATCCTGGCTCAGATTGAACGCTGGCGGCATGCCTTACACATGCAAGTCGAACGGTAACAGGTCTTCGGATGCTGACGAGTGGCGAACGGGTGAGTAATACATCGGAACGTGCCTAGTAGTGGGGGATAACTACTCGAAAGAGTGGCTAATACCGCATGAGATCTACGGATGAAAGCAGGGGATCGCAAGACCTTGTGCTACTAGAGCGGCTGATGGCAGATTAGGTAGTTGGTGGGATAAAAGCTTACCAAGCCGACGATCTGTAGCTGGTCTGAGAGGACGATCAGCCACACTGGGACTGAGACACGGCCCAGACTCCTACGGGAGGCAGCAGTGGGGAATTTTGGACAATGGGCGAAAGCCTGATCCAGCAATGCCGCGTGCAGGATGAAGGCCTTCGGGTTGTAAACTGCTTTTGTACGGAACGAAAAGCTTCGGGTTAATACCCTGGAGTCATGACGGTACCGTAAGAATAAGCACCGGCTAACTACGTGCCAGCAGCCGCGGTAATACGTAGGGTGCAAGCGTTAATCGGAATTACTGGGCGTAAAGCGTGCGCAGGCGGTTTTGTAAGACAGAGGTGAAATCCCCGGGCTCAACCTGGGAACTGCCTTTGTGACTGCAAGGCTAGAGTACGGCAGAGGGGGATGGAATTCCGCGTGTAGCAGTGAAATGCGTAGATATGCGGAGGAACACCGATGGCGAAGGCAATCCCCTGGGCCTGTACTGACGCTCATGCACGAAAGCGTGGGGAGCAAACAGGATTAGATACCCTGGTAGTCCACGCCCTAAACGATGTCAACTGGTTGTTGGGTCTTAACTGACTCAGTAACGAAGCTAACGCGTGAAGTTGACCGCCTGGGGAGTACGGCCGCAAGGTTGAAACTCAAAGGAATTGACGGGGACCCGCACAAGCGGTGGATGATGTGGTTTAATTCGATGCAACGCGAAAAACCTTACCCACCTTTGACATGTACGGAATCCTTTAGAGATGAAGGAGTGCTCGAAAGAGAGCCGTAACACAGGTGCTGCATGGCTGTCGTCAGCTCGTGTCGTGAGATGTTGGGTTAAGTCCCGCAACGAGCGCAACCCTTGCCATTAGTTGCTACATTTAGTTGAGCACTCTAATGGGACTGCCGGTGACAAACCGGAGGAAGGTGGGGATGACGTCAAGTCCTCATGGCCCTTATAGGTGGGGCTACACACGTCATACAATGGCTGGTACAAAGGGTTGCCAACCCGCGAGGGGGAGCTAATCCCATAAAGCCAGTCGTAGTCCGGATCGCAGTCTGCAACTCGACTGCGTGAAGTCGGAATCGCTAGTAATCGTGGATCAGAATGTCACGGTGAATACGTTCCCGGGTCTTGTACACACCGCCCGTCACACCATGGGAGCGGGTCTCGCCAGAAGTAGGTAGCCTAACCGCAAGGAGGGCGCTTACCACGGCGGGGTTCGTGACTGGGGTGAAGTCGTAACAAGGTAGCCGTATCGGAAGGTGCGGCTGGATCACCTCCTTTCTGGAAAATAAAGCAGTTCAAGTTTGAACGCCCACACTTATCGGTTGTTGGATGGCAACTGTTAAAGCCGCAAGGTTTTAATGGATTGGGTCTGTAGCTCAGCTGGTTAGAGCACTGTGTTGATAACGCAGGGGTCGTTGGTTCGAGCCCAACTAGACCCACCAAACTTCCAATGCAAAAACCCAGGGGGATTAGCTCAGCTGGGAGAGCACCTGCTTTGCAAGCAGGGGGTCGTCGGTTCGATCCCGTCATCCTCCACCAAGATTCAAGTGAATCAGAATTGATAGCATGAAAGAATGCTACAATCGCTGGCTCGCTGCAATACAAAAGCACTCTGGCTCAGAGTGCTTTTGTATTGAGATGAATCTCAATAGGCTGTTCTTTAAAAATTCATAGAGTCGAAATCAGTATTGCTGACGGAAACACCCTTTGAGGTGACCGTGCCGTCAGCAATTATTTGATTGCGTCAACACGAATTCAACTTTTTGAATTCATGTAATGACGAATATTCTCTAAAGCTGTGTCGAAAGACGCAGCCGCAAGATATTCACATTACGGCATAACGCGTGAGGTGTGAGACCTCACAAGTCTTTGAACTCGAAATATGGCGATTTCTGGCAACAGAGATCAAAGTTATAGGGTCAAGTGACTAAGAGCATATGGTGGATGCCTTGGCGATTACAGGCGATGAAAGACGTGATAGCCTGCGATAAGCTTCGGGGAGCTGGCAAATAAGCTTTGATCCGGAGATTTCTGAATGGGGAAACCCACCTAGCAATAGGTATCACACACTGAATACATAGGTGTGTGAAGCGAACCTGGAGAACTGAAACATCTAAGTACCCAGAGGAAAAGACATCAACCGAGATTCCGATAGTAGTGGCGAGCGAATTCGGAAGAGCCTTCTAGTGATAGTCGATGAGTTAACAAAATGGTCTGGAAAGGCCAACCATAGTGGGTGATAGTCCCGTATGTGAAAACTCATCGGTGGTACTAGGCTAGAGACAAGTAGGGCGGGACACGAGAAATCCTGTCTGAATATGGGGGGACCATCCTCCAAGGCTAAATACTCGTAATCGACCGATAGTGAACCAGTACCGTGAGGGAAAGGCGAAAAGAACCCCGGGAGGGGAGTGAAATAGATCCTGAAACCGTATGCTTACAAAAAGTAGGAGCCTCGAAAGGGGTGACTGCGTACCTTTTGTATAATGGGTCAGCGACTTACATTCAGTGGCAAGCTTAACCGAGTAGGGAAGGCGTAGAGAAATCGAGTCCGAATAGGGCGTCCAGTCGCTGGGTGTAGACCCGAAACCAAGTGATCTAACCATGGCCAGGATGAAGGTGCCGTAACAGGTACTGGAGGTCCGAACCGACTGATGTTGCAAAATCAGCGGATGAGCTGTGGTTAGGGGTGAAAGGCTAAACAAACTTGGAAATAGCTGGTTCTCTCCGAAAACTATTTAGGTAGTGCCTCAAGTATTACCTGCGGGGGTAGAGCACTGTTTTGGCTAGGGGGTCATGGCGACTTACCAAACCAATGCAAACTCCGAATACCGCAGAGTACAGCTTGGGAGACAGAGCACCGGGTGCTAACGTCCGGACTCAAGAGGGAAACAACCCAGACCGCCAGCTAAGGTCCCTAAAATTGGCTAAGTGGGAAACGAAGTGGGAAGGCTAAAACAGTCAGGATGTTGGCTTAGAAGCAGCCATCATTTAAAGAAAGCGTAATAGCTCACTGATCGAGTCGTCCTGCGCGGAAGATGTAACGGGGCTAAGCCAGTTACCGAAGCTGCGGATGTGCAATTTATTGCACGTGGTAGGAGAGCGTTCTGTAAGCCTGTGAAGGTGTCTGGTAACGGATGCTGGAGGTATCAGAAGTGCGAATGCTGACATGAGTAGCGTTAAAGGGGGTGAAAAGCCCCCTCGCCGTAAGCGCAAGGTTTCCTACGCAACGTTCATCGGCGTAGGGTGAGTCGGCCCCTAAGGCGAGGCAGAGATGCGTAGCTGATGGGAAACAGGTCAATATTCCTGTACCGATCAATAGTGCGATGTGGGGACGGAGAAGGTTAGCTCAGCCACCTGTTGGAATAGGTGGTTCAAGCCTGTAGTCATGCCTGGTAGGCAAATCCGCCGGGCTAAGATGAGGGGTGATAACGAGTGTGCTTGCACACGAAGTGAGTGATACCCTGCTTCCAGGAAAAGCCACTAAGCTTCAGCTATTGATTGACCGTACCGCAAACCGACACTGGTGCGCGAGATGAGTATTCTAAGGCGCTTGAGAGAACTCTGGAGAAGGAACTCGGCAAATTGATACCGTAACTTCGGGAGAAGGTATGCCCTTGGTATGTGAAGTTGAACAAACGGAGCAGAAAAGGGTTGCAAAAAATCGGTGGCTGCAACTGTTTAATAAAAACACAGCACTCTGCAAACACGAAAGTGGACGTATAGGGTGTGACGCCTGCCCGGTGCTGGAAGATTAAATGATGGGGTGCAAGCTCTTGATTGAAGTCCCAGTAAACGGCGGCCGTAACTATAACGGTCCTAAGGTAGCGAAATTCCTTGTCGGGTAAGTTCCGACCTGCACGAATGGCGTAATGATGGCCACACTGTCTCCTCCAGAGACTCAGCGAAGTTGAAATGTTTGTGATGATGCAATCTCCCCGCGGAAAGACGGAAAGACCCCATGAACCTTTACTGTAGCTTTGTATTGGACTTTGAACGGATCTGTGTAGGATAGGTGGGAGGCTTTGAAGCCAGGACGCTAGTTCTGGTGGAGCCGACGTTGAAATACCACCCTGGTGCGTTTGAGGTTCTAACCTAGGTCCCTAATCGGGATCGGGGACAGTGCATGGTAGGCAGTTTGACTGGGGCGGTCTCCTCCCAAAGCGTAACGGAGGAGTTCGAAGGTACGCTAGTTACGGTCGGACATCGTGACGATAGTGCAATGGCATAAGCGTGCTTAACTGCGAGACTGACAAGTCGAGCAGATGCGAAAGCAGGACATAGTGATCCGGTGGTTCTGTATGGAAGGGCCATCGCTCAACGGATAAAAGGTACTCTGGGGATAACAGGCTGATACCGCCCAAGAGTTCATATCGACGGCGGTGTTTGGCACCTCGATGTCGGCTCATCTCATCCTGGGGCTGTAGTCGGTCCCAAGGGTATGGCTGTTCGCCATTTAAAGAGGTACGTGAGCTGGGTTTAAAACGTCGTGAGACAGTTTTGTCCCTATCTTCCGTGGGCGCTGCAGATTTGAGGAAGCCTGCTCCTAGTACGAGAGGACCGGAGTGGACACACCTCTGGTGTACCTGTTGTCACGCCAGTGGCATCGCAGGGTAGCTACGTGTGGAAGAGATAACCGCTGAAAGCATCTAAGCGGGAAACTCGTTTCAAGATAAGATCTGCCGGGGCCTTGAGCCCCCTGAAGGGTCGTTGTAGACCACGACGTTGATAGGCTGGGTGTGGAAGCGCAGTAATGCGTTAAGCTAACCAGTACTAATTGCCCGTGCGGCTTGACCCTATAACTTTGATACTGCTGTATAGCGGTTCAGACTAGTTATGCCAGTTGCGCAATCAAATACCAAAAAAACTGATTTTTACTCTATGAATTTGATGAGCAGCTAGTGCTGCTCATGCACAAGTTATGCCTAGTGACCATAGCAAGTTGGTACCACTCCTTCCCATCCCGAACAGGACCGTGAAACGACTTAGCGCCGATGATAGTGCGGGTTCCCGTGTGAAAGTAGGTCATCGCTAGGCTCTTACAGC
>NZ_JARXOV010000031.1:0-5343 GCF_030162955.1 Comamonas jiangduensis | reverse complement strand
GTTTCATACCGATGCTGGGATATGTGGACGATCTCCTTTTGCTTCCAGCACTCATTTTGCTGACGGTCAAATTGCTACCGACCTCCGTCCTGACTCAATGCCGTTTGCAAGCGGACAAATGGATGGCTGAAAAACAGTCGAAGCCGATCAGCAAAGCAGGCGCCCTTATGGTTATCTTGCTGTGGACAGTTATTGGCATAGCTTTGGGGTTCTGGGTAATTCCCTGGTTATTTGCATGAGGGACTGCAATGGGGCCAAAGCGCTCTGCACCAACCTTCGACCACTGCTTGCAGATTCCGCTGCGCTGACAGGCAGAAACCACTGGCTTTTCCAAGCCAGCATCTGACAGTTTTTGTCGCCCAGATATATACTGTATGCATGTACAGCAATCGTCTTTTGGCGGGCATGCCCGTTCCAACCACCACCTCACCCATAGCGCTGCCTCTGGCCGACTGCCCGGTGCGTGCGGGCTTCCCGTCGCCTGCGGAAGACTTCAGGGGTGAGCGCCTGGACATTGCCAGCCTGCTGATTGAGCACCCGCACGCCACCTACCTGCTGCGGGTGGCTGGCCCATCCATGCGGGAGTATGGCATTGATGATGGGGATCTGATTGTGGTGGATCGGTCCATTCAGGCACGCCATGCGCACATTGTGGTGGCCATGGTGGAGGGTGAGTTCACCGTCAAGCTTCTTCAGTGTGTTGATGGTGCTGTATGGCTCCAGGCTGGCAACCCTGCCTACCCCAACATTACCCCGCAGGAAAATGAGACGCTGGAGATTTGGGGCGTGGTGACTTCCTGCATCAAACGCTTTGCCCGCTAGCCATGCGACCACACGCACGCCGCCCCTCAGAGTCTGAGCAGGCCATTCCCTACGCCTACCCAGAACACCTGTGCACTGCATTGCAGGGCATGCCTGCGGCCCCGGGCGTGTACATCTTTCATGCACAGGGCGACAGCCTGCCGCTGTACATCGGCAAGAGCGTGAATCTGCGCTCACGGGTGCTGTCCCACCTGCGCAACCCACAAGAGGCGCGAATGCTGCGGCAAGCCACGCACATCAGCCACATTCGCACCGCAGGAGAGATTGGTGCTTTGCTGCTGGAAGCCCAGCTCATCAAACAGCAGCAGCCGCTGTACAACCAGAAGCTGCGCCGCAACCGCCAGCTGTGCGCGCTGCAGTTGCATGATGGCAAGCCCGAAGTGGTGCATGCCCGTGACATGGACTTTGCCAGCGCCCCAGATCTGTATGGCCTGTACAGCAGCCGCACCGCTGCCCTGCAGGCGCTGCATGAGTTGGCCGATGCACATGCCCTGTGCCTGGGGGCTTTGGGGCTAGAGAAGCTGCCAGCCGGCCGAGCGTGCTTCAGAGCCATGATCAAGCGCTGCCACGGTGTGTGCTGCGGGCGTGAAACACCGGCCGAGCATGCCCAGCGCCTGCAGGCTGCACTGGAAGGCTTGCGCATAGCCACATGGCCCTACGCGGGGGCCATTGCACTGAAAGAGCGCTGCGACGATCTACAGCAGCTGCATGTGGTGCACAACTGGTGCTATCTGGGCAGCGCCACCACCTTGCCCCAAGCGCGCAAGCTTGCCAAGGTAGCAGCCGGCTTTGATGCCGACGGCTACAAGATTCTGTGTCGCCAGATCTTGACGGAGCAGCTGCCCATCGTGCAGCTATAGGTGCTGCCATGTTTGCACTGATCGATGGCAACAACTTCTACGTGTCCTGCGAACGGGCTTTTCAGCCTGCACTGCGTGGCAGGCCCGTGGTGGTGCTGAGTAACAATGATGGCTGCGCTATCTCTCGCTCGGATGAAGCCAAGGCCCTGGGCATCAAAATGGCTCAACCGTATTACCAGTTTCGAGAGTTGGAGCGCACCGCCGATCTGGTGTGCCTGTCGGCCAACTTCGAGCTGTACGGCGACATGAGCGCCCGCATGATGGCGATTGCCGCAGGGCTGGGGCCGCTGCAGGAAATCTATTCCATCGATGAAAGCTTTATCGGCGACCTGGAGGGCATACCCGGCCTGACACGCCGGGCGCGGGCCATACGCAGCCGTATTGGACGCTGGACCAGCATTCCCACCTGTATCGGACTGGCCCCCACCAAGACGCTGGCCAAGCTATGCAATCACATTGCCAAGAATGCCGAGCGCAAACCCGGCAGCTACCCGGCAGAGCTGGCACGGGTGTGCAACTGGGCCGAGCTGACGCCAGCACAGCACCATGCACTGCTGCAGCGCACCCCTGCAGGCGATGTGTGGGGCATTGGTCGCCGCATGGCAGCCAAGCTGGCAGAGCAGGGCATACATACTGCATTCGACTTGGCACGCATGCCAGCCGCCAAGGCCCGGGGTACATGGAGCGTGGTGCTGGAGTGCACGGTGCGGGAGCTGCAGGGCACCAGTTGCATCAGCCTAGAACACGCCCCGGCCCCAAAGCAACAGATTGCCTGCACACGCAGCTTTGGCCATGCCATCAACGCCATGCCCCCGCTAGTGGAAGCCGTGAGCGAGTTTGCCACCTGGGCCGCAGAAAAGCTGCGCCACAGCCACCAGCTTGCAGGTGCACTGCTGGTGTTTGCGCATACCTCGCCATTCCGCCAGGGGCCGCGCTTCAATCAGTCCATCACCATCCCGTTACAGCGACCAACGTCAGACACAAGAACACTATTGCACGCCGCCGTGGGCGGGCTACGCAAGATCTACCAGCCGGGGTTTGAGCTGACCAAGGCCGGGGTGATGCTGCTGGACTTGTGCCCTGCCAACACGCAGCAGCAGACCGAGCTGCTGTTTGAAGAACCCCGCACTAGGCGCAATGAGGACAAGCTGATGGAAGTAATGGATCGCATCAACGCCCGTTACGGCAAAGCCACAGTGCACCTTGGCAGCACCGGCCACACCCAAACCGACGACGCCGGATGGCGCATGAAGCAAGAGCACCGCACGCCCCGCTACACCACACGGCTGGACGAAATACCGATTGCACGGGCCTAGCCGCCTACCCCCTAGACTACAAATCTTCAGATTAAGGGGGGTTGAACGGCTTGCCTGCACACCATGTGCAGCCGAATAAACAAACACGTCAAAGAAAAGAGCAGTCAATATTCCATATAAAGAAAAATTATTTATTTACTCCCAACTTGCTCCCTCAATGCTCCTATCCCATCAAATTTTCAGGAGCATTTAGCGCATTATTCATAAGCATTTCAGGCTGATTTGGTTAAAAAATCTGTGTTCCCACGTTCGCGAGAAAAAGCATTTCCTAACTCAATACAGCGGCACCTTCGTCCGCCTTACCCGTCCACGCAACCAGCGTAAAAAAGCCGCCTCGGTGGGCGGCTGATGGCAGGAACTAGCACGCCGCGCTAGCTGGCGTGCTGGTACAACTTACTCACATCGTCACCGCTGCCTGTCCAGATCGTCGCCCCACAACTGCACCAAATCCAAGCGCTTGCCCAAGTACTTGGTGCGGTTGTAGCTGCGGCTATTAGCACCTTTGACGGCGTGGGCCAAGTTGACCTCAATCGCCAGTGGATCAAGATCAAGTCAATACACCGGCATAGTGCGGGTGCTGCGTCTGAAAACCGTGCCAGCCTTGCTCGGTTCCAAAGAACAAGCCGTACAGGCCACTGCGCACAGAGCTATCAGACAGCGGGGGCAAACGTGGTCATGCTGCCCGGAAAAAATAACGGCTATGGAAAGTCAGCAGCAACTCCAGCCCTGCGTGGGCGTGGTCACTCGTGCTGCATCCCGTTTTCTTTTCCCTTCTTCCGACACTTACAACTGACGTAGAACCATAGAGAAAAAAGCCTGCCGATTTCTTCAGAAAAAGCGTCGGAATATTGGTAACTACCGTTACCGCTAAAGATTGACCATTTCCACGAATCGCGCATTGCTAGTTTTTGCATGTGCGCTTCCTGCTGTTTTCGGGCAACACTTCAGGAGTTATTCAGAATCGAGCTAGATACTATCGACTTGAAGTTTTTCACGATGAATTTTGCAGCTAACGGAGAAGAATATGCAATTCAAAAATACGCAGAGCCGCTACAGCACATTGGTCATCTGGTTTCATTGGCTCATGCTGTTTGTTCTTATCGCCGTTTACGCCTTTATGGAGTTGCGCGGGGCCGCACCGAAAGGTAGTGATTTGCGGGCAAACATGAAGTCGTTTCATTACTTACTCGGCCTATTGATACTGGCGCTCGTTATGCTCCGAATTGGTGCGCGCTGGGCTGCAGGTACAGCACCAGATATTCAGCCTCCGATCCCATATTGGCAGGATAAGCTTTCGCAGCTTTTGCACTACTCGCTCTACGCCTTCATGGTGACCACACCAATCCTTGGATGGCTAACACTGAGTGCTGACGGCAAGCCGATTGTCCTGTTTGGCTTGCCAATACCATCGCTGCTGGATGCGAATGAATCACTTTCGAACCAAATCAAGCAACTGCACGAAACTGTGGCTTCGGCAGGTTATTTTCTGATTGGACTCCACGCAGCTGCGGGACTGTTCCATCACTACATCCAACGTGACAATACGCTTGTACGCATGCTCCCTGGTAGCGCTATTAAAGATAAGAACTAAAAATTGAAGTTGATCATGAGGCCACACCAATATCGTGCTCATACCGAGCAACACCGCACTGAGCACATAGGCTGGCTGCGCGCTGCGGTCCTCGGGGCAAATGATGGAATTATTTCCACTGCAAGTTTGGTAGCGGGAGTTGCAGCAGCACAAGCTAGTCATGCTGACATCATGACCACAGCTGTAGCAGGTCTTGTTGCTGGTGCCATGTCAATGGCCGCAGGAGAATTCGTCTCGGTGTACTCGCAAGCCGATACCGAGAAAGCAGACTTAGAGCGCGAGCGTAAAGAGCTTGCAACTGATGGAGAAACAGAGCACCGTGAGCTGACAGCCATCTACGTGCAACGCGGTCTTGAGCCCGAGCTCGCGAGCCAGGTCGCCACGCAATTGATGGCGCATGATGCACTCGGTGCACATGCGCGAGATGAGTTGGGCATTTCGGAGGCATTCAGTGCCCGTCCGCTTCAAGCGGCTATGGCTTCTGCCCTCAGCTTTGGCGTAGGTGCAGCGATGCCACTGGCAGTAGTCATGCTGGCTCCACAGGATACATTGCTGCAATGGACGGTTTTCAGTGCCGCTTTCTTACTGGCCTTGCTTGGAGCTATCGCCGCGCTGGTCGGCGGCGCCCCCGTCGCCAGGAGTTCGTTTCGGGTAACTTTTTGGGGCACGTTGGCCATGGCGGTGACAGCGGGCGTGGGTGCGCTATTTGGTGCTATGCCCTGAACGAGGGTGAAGCAAGCAGCATTTCAACAAC
>NZ_JARXOV010000030.1:0-6734 GCF_030162955.1 Comamonas jiangduensis | reverse complement strand
CACAGTCGATGCAACCTGGCATGAATGATGATTGGGAGAGCATCATCGTTGCCGCAGACAAAAGAATACCGGTGCCGAAACCTTCAATGCCGGAGCGCTACAAACAGATCATTAGCAGTGATTTCGCAACCGCCAGTACTTTTGACGCTGATGGAAAAATCATTACGGTTGATCTAAAAAAAGGGCACTACCCCAATTACCAACAGGTCAAACGCGTCCTGACTACTCGCATCACTTACCTGAAGAAAATTCTAGAAAAAACTAGCAAAGGACATTTCAGCCGTGCGCTGAGAGGCATGAGCAGTAAAAGCTGGGAGGGCGTTTCAGGGCCTGGACTTTTGTATGCGATCGACTCAACCATCGGTGACATCTATCTACGCTCCTCGCTCAATCCTGCTTGGATTGTGGGACGCCCGATTGTCTACATCGTCGTCGATGTCTGGTCTACTGCCATCGTTGGCTTTTACGTGTGTTTGACAGGTCCAAGTTGGAGCACCGCACAAGTTAGTCTCTTCAACACAGCAGCACCAGCGCAGCTTCTGGGCCATCTGTGGGACTATGAGATGCAGCCTTCGCTGTTCCCAGCACCCACATTACCCTATGCACTGCAGTGTGATCGTGGTGAGTATCTCTCCAAGCGTGCCAAAGCCACTGGCATGCAGCTCAGCATGAACCTAAGTTATGCACCGCCCTTTCGACCAGATCTTAAGGGTGTCGTAGAAGTCATGCACCGAATTTTAAAAAATACGCAGTACAACTTTCTACCCGGCGCCATGGATGCGCGCCGCGCAGAGTACGACTTACGTCGGTCCAACCCCGCAGAAGCGACCATGACTGTGCGCCACTATATGCAGTACCTGTATGAGTGTTTCTTCCGCTACAACTTAACTGCAAATCGCTCACACCGCCTGGACGCTCAGATGGTGTCCGACAATGTTTACCCCAGTCCCGCAGGTCTATGGCGTTGGGGACATGCAATGGGCATTGGTTATCGCAAAGTCCAAGCACATGCAGAACTCACCAGCACACTCCTGCCCGTCTCTGACAAGGGTCGAGTATCTCGTTCAGGAATCAGCTTTTGCGGCAATGACTACCGCTCGGAGATCACCGACGCAGAGCAGTGGTCCACCATTGCACGAACATCAGGTCACGGTTGGCAGATTCCAGTTCAGTACTACCCGGGCTCTGTTTCAAAAATTTGGACGCCCAACGTCACTGGTAATGGGCTGATCGACTTAGACATCTCAGACCTTGCGCGCACTTCAGCTGCAGTGACGCATGACGAAATGGTCGACGCATTTGCCTACCAAAGACTGCGAGCAGCGGACATTGAGCATGAGAATTTGGTCACTAGCGTGCTGGCATTGAAACGCATGCAAGCCATCAAGGCCGAATCAATCGAGCAGACACGCATAGCACTGGATCGTGTGCGTGGTCGTCAACCGAATATCACTGAAGCACGCGCAATGGAGGTAGCTCTACAAAATACGCAGTCTGTTTCGGAGATCTGTGGAACTCGCCAAATTCGCTCTGAAGCTGAAACCAATCACTTCGAAATGATGGAAGCGTTATTCGGAGAGATAAATGAAGGGCATTCCCATGAAAAGTGACGCTTCAACATCAAACTTCACACACGACGTCTACGGAAACAATGTTCTGATTCAAGGCCTCGGTCCTATACGGTCACGCACAGAGCTGAGCCGCCTCTTGCTAGATCTACCGGTCAAACCTCCTGCCAATATTGTTTCAGTACCTCGTCATTTGCGCCTGCACATGCTGATGATTCTTCGGGATTTACATTTACCCAGTCTAGAAGAACTGCGGCTTCACGAATCAATCGATTTGATGATTCGACAAAATTACCGTTATATGGAGCCCTCATTAGCTAGAACCTGGAGTCTCATCAGCGGGGAACCAGTTCAACAGTCGAAGCGTCCCGGAGCTCCTGCGTTTGGTGCGGCTGTGGAAGGTGTATCAGGGTCTGGCAAAAGCGAAGCTATCGTGCGTTGTTTGGGCTCATATCCGCAGCAGGTCATTCAACACAAGTCATTCTTCAAAATGGCCAATGGCTTGCAGCAAGTAGCATGGCTATCGATTGATGTCCCCCCCAGTGGTAGAGCGACTGATCTGGCCGCAGCCTTGATGACCGCGTGGAAAAAGGCAACAGGTAGTACGCGCTTTGATCGAACTCTGGCTGCCAACTGGCGCAATGGTCCACAAATGCTGGAGGAATGGCGGCAAGTTGCTTCCAGCCATTTCCTTGGGCTTTTGCATTTGGATGAGATTCAGAACTTCTTCAAGCTTTCCACTTTGGATCGCCGCCGCAAGCGAAAAGCCAGTGAAGAGCCACCAGAGCTAAGCATTGTGGAAGATCAATGCCTCAAATGGATTCTGACACTGATGAACACGTGGCAAATTCCACTGCTGGTCTCCGGCACACCAGATGGCATCAGTGCGCTCACCAAGCGTTTGAGCAATGCACAGCGCATTGTTACTTCGGGCTATCACGCTTTCGCCCATTTCACTTCGCCATCTGACCCCGTGTATCGCCGTATTTTTTTACAACGGCTCAGTGACTATCAATATGTTGCAAAACCTCTTGCCATCACCGAAGAGTTAGCACTGTTGATTTGGGAAAAAACTGCAGGCGTTCAGCGCCTGATCATTGCCTTATGGATTGCGGCGCATCGCGTGGCATTTGAAAGGAAGACGGACGAGCTGTCGCTTGAAGATTTTCAAATTGCAGCTGATACCTATTTATCCTTGGTGCAGCCCGCAGTTGTCGCACTGCGCAGCAACGATCCCCAACGACTAAGAAGGTATGAGGATTTAGTGCCTCGCGACAGTACGTTCTGGACACGATTTTGGGGTGAGGTATCGCATTGTTAGAGTTAGCAGTGCTTACTCAAAGAACTCGCGTACCAAGGCATCACTAGGTTATAGCGATCTGACGTCAGGTTTAGTTCATTGACCTAGCGAAGCAATGGTGAAACGCCCAATTTGTGACTAAAGTAGTCGAATGCAAATCCGCCCCATTCGCAGCGAAGCTGATTACATGGCCATGATGGCTGAAGTATCTGCGTTGATTGAGCTAGACCCCGATACTGATTCCCCTCAAGGCGAGCGTCTGGAAGTGCTAGGCATGCTAGTTGAGGCTTATGAGGCCAAGCACTACTCCCTCGCGCTTCCATCCCCAATTGCAGCCATCAAGTTCCATATGGAGCAATGCGGTATGACTGTAGCTGACATGAGGCCCTATATCGGCCCACCCAACCGGGTTTACGAAGTGCTCAACGGTACTCGGCAGCTTTCGCTTTCCATGATCCGGCGCTTGATGACTTTAGGCATCCCTGCCGAGGTTCTAGTGGGCAAGGAAAGAAAGGCCCAACCTTGAACTGCCCAAGGTCAGCCAACTTGGCATAAGTGCATACAAGCATGCTCGGTGCAAACCTGACTATGTCTCTTTCCTAGAATGGAGCAGGTCTTTGTTAAGCGCTTGTAATGCTTAGGCTTGCTCTGCAACTTGTAGCCGCCGCAGGTTATAGACGAGCTCTTTGCGCGAGCAACGCACATCTTCTTTGTCCATCTTTATCAACGCCTTGACCAGCTTAGGACCGCACCCCCGAAGCAGGCTATCGAACTGTCTACAGTCCATTCCCGACAACCTTTGGCTTTCTTGGTAACTACGTTTACTCAAATAAAAGGCCTGCAGACCTGCTTTAGGGAAAACAGCTTGGCCAGGATCTGCTGCAAGGTTGGGCAGACCAAGCTCCAACAGCCTCTTTTGAATACAGCGCTTTGGGATCTCCCACATCTGGACGATGTTGGAGACATCACCCTGTGCTCTGATATAGGCCTCAACCAAAGCATCGTCAGCCGGTAGTGCATACCGCACTTGTCGCAGCAAAACCTCTGGAACTAGAGCGCCACTCTGCGCAGCTTGTAATGTATTAATGGCCTCATCAGCCGTTTCAAACAGTGTCGCAAGCACCAGAAGATATGCAACCGTCGAAGAAGACGACTTACGCATGTAAAGTGCGCCATCCACTTGATGCAACACTTCACCCTTTTTCTTGTCCAGCAGACTCGGAAAGACACGCTCCAACCAGCTGTGTGGAAATATTTCACAGATTCGATCACTGAGTAACGCTGATCGCACAGGCCCTGCATAAGCATGAAAGCCATGACGCTTCGCTTGGTCACGCAATACGGGTGCAATCTTCCCAACATCTAGTGGAGCAATGCGCTCATACATTGCCGCAACCAGCTCTAAATAGCGCTCAACAAAAGGGTTGGCTTGAGCCTCTTGAATGGCTGCTAAAGGTATTAGACAAGATTGATCAATCAGCTTAGCTGGTGAAGACAGCATCGCATCTGGCTCAGCCGTGCTACTCAGTGCACAGCCATGTTTGGAGCACCACAACTGCCCCGGAGTCTGGTGCTCGCGCCGCCAATAACTCATGCCATGAAAAACAATATCTGCTTGTGCGCACTGCTCACAAAAAAAGGCAGCTGCATATTTGCGGTTATGTGCTTGCCTTGTGAGTGTTGGGCGATCAGCTGCCCCATGCACAATCTCCGGAAAGTAAGAAGTGATACCTCTCTTCAATGGCAATGTTGTATGCCGCTGTGCAAATTGCTCCGAAGACATGTTGGCCACCTTACAAAGCATGTCAAACCAAGAGCGGCCCTGCGTCAACCTTTCAACTTGGTAAAGCTCCGTGATGAAGTCTGACAATTCCGCCAAACTTCGGAATCCATTGATGCGCATCACACGCCCTAAATAACCCTGTTCGATCTCCTCAGGGAATGGAGACAGCGCTAGCAGCATTTTTTGAAGAATTTCCTGAGTTTCTAAGGAGAAGAGCTATTCAATTTTATGCAATCCATCTTCAAGCACTCTCCCAAAGTCCAGCCTCCAAGGGCGATTTCGCTTTCAATACATCATCGATTGCTGCCCTCGTCAAAGGAAGCCGATGCAGTACCGAACGCTTTGCCTTCAATTCAGGAATGTGCTGATACAGCTGCCAAAAAAAGAGATGATTGACTTTATTGTCTATCAGTAAACGAAGTGCGACCCTTCGAACCTCCGCACTCAATTGAACATCGCGCGAACTCCAATCCACAGCTGATTTTTTGGCGACATCCCGCACAGAGACCGCAGTAGGCTTATGCGCATTAAGCCAAACACGGTCGTTTCGATACAGCCATGCATATGCTTGAGGTTCAAGCGATCGCATCCATTTAACACCGCTGTCCTGACCTGGATCCAGTAAAGCCAACCATGCCTGTCTCGCTCTTTGACGAGCCTGATCAACTCTTGCAGCTTGCCATGCTTGATGCAAATCACGGTCGGACAGCAGCACGCGATTAACTGTGCTTTCACTCAGCCCTGATTGCCGCACCACTTCTTTTTTATCTACGCCTTTTCGTAACGCAGAAACCACTTTGATGGTTAATGCAGTCGACATTTTCTTGGCCCGAGTGGGAGTGTTTAACCCCATCTGTCGCGCCCACATCAACACCGTCTGAGTGTCGATGCTCATAGCTTGGGCGGCAGCCCGTGCTGAAAGCTTATCAATCGTCAGTAGCTTGTGCAGTTCTATTCTTCGAGAGTCCTCCTTGGGCTCTGCGACCACATCTGGCACTTGACTAGTTATCTTGCGTTCTAAACAACGGTACGCTTCATAAAAGGGGGCTGCACCGTCAAAGAGCCAGTCGATCATCACAATATGGCGCAGAGGATGCGTACCTGTTCTTGGAGGGCGCAACATACGTCCCAACATTGCAAATGCCTCTTTTGTGTTTCGCGGCAGCCCCTGAAATTCATAAACTAACCGCAGCGGCTCAGCATGCTGCAAGAACTCTTTAGAGATTTCATTCATGCGCAAGCTACCAGACTTGGTTATCCAACCACGAGATGCAAGGTTGTCTCGATAGACAAGGTACAGCGCAGGCATCGATAACGGCTTATTAGCACCAGTTTGCACTAAGGCCTCAATCAGTCGCGCCAAGCTCAGGAGCCTGTGCTGCGGCATCTCTTGTGCATTGTCTTGTGCATTGAAATCATTCTCATCAGTGAGCTCTTCAAGGCGTGGAAGAGTCCATTGAAAGCGGTGCACTCCTGTCGCCTTGAGCGTTGACGCCAGCAAAAGCCGAGAATGTTTAGTACAGGCCCAGACTCCTGGATACTGATGTTCTAAGTGCCAATATGCCCAACCAGTTTTGAGCACATCTTCTTGCATGCATTCAGGACAGGCCTTCAGGGGGTGATGTGCACGAAAGCGGCTCGTCAAAATCCCTAGTCGAAGCTTTAGATGAGCAACACTGTTGCCCGCCATACATTCAATGGCATATGCACACTCTTCCGATGGCATAAAGGCACGGTAGAAGGCTAAGAGTGTGTGTTTAGAGGCGATTTCCTCAAGAGTGCCCAATTGCCCATTTGTTCTCTGGATAAGAGAAGTCAAACGATTCGGGAAGTCATGCTGTGACCCTGCACGCGCAATCCCAAAAAAGCGCTCGCTTGACCGTGCAGCAACAGAAAAACCAGACAGCTGATGCTGCCTGCTCAACAAGCTAAAAAGCGTTTCTCCTGGCAGCCATTCCAGTAGTTGCTCTGCCGGAAACAGGTCTGGTGCAATCGACACACAGTCACTCTACAGAAAGTGCAGCTATGAGAATAGAGGCAAATTGCTTGTAAAAAACGTGTGGCTAAACGTCGGCTTCAGGCT